>CAZQTT010000010.1:0-43032 GCA_964596255.1 uncultured archaeon | reverse complement strand
TTTTCATATTGCAATATTATTGCAATGTAATATATAAACCTACCGGTCCTAAAGTAGAAAATGCAAGAACAAGATGGGTAGTTCAATATAGGGTTAAGTTCTTAACCGATGACGTATGGAATGTTCTCTTAATACTAGTGGTATCGCGAAGCGATGCCATGCGGCTGAACTTCAGAAAGTTCAATCATCAAAATGGGGTATTTCGCTCCGCTCAATACCGCTTTAACGTATTCTCGAGTGTAAATCAGAAGAATCTGCCTGCAGAAAGGGTTAGAGGGGGAATCAGAAGGTATTACAAGCAATTATGATTCACCCCTCCAGAACGCATTTCTGGTTCCAAAACTACCTTTGCTTCTTTCTCTATTCTGTCTATCAAATAGGGACTAATCGATTTTGGGGTGAGCAAATCAACATTTATACCTAACTTCTCCTCTAATTCCTGCTCTATACCTACAAGTTGAAGAAGACTTTTTCTTTCTCCTTCAGAAAACTCAACAATAACATCCAGATCACTGTCTTCACGTGCTTCTCCTCTCGCATAGGACCCGAATATCTTTATCTCTTTTGCCCCGTGTTTCTTGAGTATATCTATCGCCTGTTGGATTTTACCCATTTTTTCTCACTCCTAAAAGATTTTGAGAACTTCTTCTTTACTTATTACTCCCTCTGATGCTTTTTTGTTTATTGCCGACGTAAACTCAACTAAACTAAGTTCTGAGATTACTACAACATACTCTTCAAAGATTTTATTGACAAGGTCTGAATACTCCTCCTCATGATACCTCTTGACTAAAGCACTCGTGTCTAAAAAAGCTATCTCCATTCCTTGCCCCTTTCCTCAACAACCTCTTCCGCTAAAGAACCTTTTATTTTCGAAGTTATTTTCCTAACATCCTCAAGAGTTACTTCTTTAAAGATTTCTCTGAAGACTGGGTATTCAATCTCTACTCTTAACAAATTGGCTCTCTCCATACACTTAGATATAATTCCATCCTGATTTAAAGCTCTTGCTTAACTTAACATTTGTTTGCCTATTGGAATCCAGGATATAATCTTTCTTCATTCCAAAACTACCTTTGCTTCTTTCTCTATTCTGTCTTCAGAGGGCTAATCGATTTCGGGTGAGCAAATCAATGTTTACCCCTAACTTCTCCTCTAATTCCTGCTATAGGTCAAAGCAATTCTATATACCTGGAGAAAAGAGCAATCAGAGTGGATTTTACATTGAAGATACCTGAATGTATAATCTCTTCGCTTACCTCCGGATGAAATAGAGAAGGAGCTCAAGAAGGAGTTTGCCTTAGCTCTGTATCAGAGAGGTATTCTCTCTTCAGGAAAAGCATGCAAGCTTGCAGTTCTGAAGAGATGAGAGTTTGAAGAGCTTTTGAGGCAGAGAAAGGTCAGAAGACATTACACAGAGAGAGACTTAGAGGAAGATATTGAATATGCAACAGGTAGTCAGTGATTCTTCTACACCGTTCTAAAAGTAATATTCTCAACTGGATAATCATCTTTGGGGAAGTCAAGTGCATCATTTGCTTTTTTGACAAATTTTTCATCATCGCTTATAAAATCAATCTTGTTTCCCTGAAATTGCTGGACTAACTCAGCGAAAATTACTAAATCAAACTTCTTTAACGTGAATATAGATACTCTAGACTTAATTTCTCTAAAATCTCTACCATACTTAAAATCTAATTCGTGGATGTTTAATTTGGGGTTGATTGTTTTAATTTCGTTAGTTAAGACCTTGGTTAGATGAGAGCAATCAATTATTTCGTTGTAATAATCCATTAAAACTTCAAAAACTTTTTCAACAGTTTTCTCTTCTCTGGCTTTTCTTGCTATTCTGAAGGTTAGTTTATAAAAATTCTCATTGCTTTGATGGTTTCTAATAAGTTCCTCTAATTTCTCGTCCTCCATCTTTTCGATTTCTTGGTCTGATTTAAATGAATGAATAGATGACTGAATTATAGAATTTTATGACTGGAATCACAGCGTCTAAGTATCTATTAGGGAATCTCTGACAAATTTCGGTGGCTACACTATTCAATAGTTTGAGGTCACCGTCAGTATTTCTTATCAGTTGCTGAGATTCATCCTTCTATTCAACCTATCTTCTGGATTGATTAGACCGTATGCTATGTTTGTGTCAATGGAGAACCACATATATTTTTGAAATCTTCATTGGATATAACCTTGTCAATATCGCGAATGTGCTTGGAATTCATGCTTATATCGGTCATTAAGTCATTACGAGCAATTTTTCCCTTAACGAATGCGGCAAAACGTAAAATTAGAATTGTTGCTGTATTTAGATACTCTGACTCATTCGAATTCGAATTAAGAAAATAATTCAGTAACCTGTTTATGAGCCGAAGTAAGGACCCGGAAATAAATAAATCTTTTATTATATCGTCTTCTTGGGCCTCATTCATAGCATATATTATTTTTCTGGTAAACAGATCTGTATATCCGATTAGTCTTATTACTGCCGAGTTGACCATCGCTTTTTTCTGTACTGGGTCTAACTTCATACGATCAAAATGATCTTTAAGCCTATAAAATTCCTCGAATTCCTTCAAATCTCCTATTTTTTCTTCTATATCCTCTATCTTGGAGTCGAAGTCTTCTTCATATAATTCAGGCATAGAAACTAGATCTGTGAGGAGTTCCAATAGCTCCTCTTTCCTGTCATCATCCCAATTTAAGACCCTCTCAATTTCAAAATAATCCGTTCTAGCTCTTTTTAATGCTTCATAGACATTTATTGAGGGCCTAAAAGAACCAAAAACCAATCTTTCAAAATCCATAGAATAATCATAAACAGCTTTTTGGATTTCAGTCTCCATACCAGTCACCTATTATATTCTCCATCCAACATTTTTTTAAATAGTCATCGGTTTCGGTTTTACTACATATGGTCAACTTGAAGATATATATAACTGACTCATTTTTATTGTATTAAATGCTCGCTAAATGAACATACCTCTGGGTTTTGTTGTATTCGCCGGAACCCTCTCTGCTTCATGAACTGGAGAGCGAAAGCCTTCACTGTCCTGACATGGCTATCCCACATCTTCACTTGCTCATCATCGCCTCTGGTAAGGTCATGCTCTTTTTCCCCCTTCTCCATCCAGAAGTAATTGATGTGCAGGCAGGAGAGTTCACTCATTGTAGCACTTGCATTTGCAGTAATAACTATCCTGGGGGTGATAGAAAGTATATATATAACAATCACTAACTTTTTTTAAGATTATTACATGTATATTAACCATGAAAAAATTAACCAGATATATCCTTTCGGAGTTCGGTGGGGAGGTTGTAAAAAGGGAGGAAATAGAAAAGATATGTGATAAGTTTAAAGAGAACGCTGAAAAGAAGATAAACTTTATGATATCCTACGGATATCTTGTAAGAATTTTGCGTGGCCTTTACTATGTTAAAACCCTTGATGAGTTCAAGTTTAAAAAGAGCCTGGATACTCTCAAACTTATCTCCCTTGGTATGGAAAAGCTTGAACTTGAATGGTATTTTGGTTTGCACACAGCTTTAAGACTTAATGGAGTTACACACGAGTATTCTGCTGTGATCTTTGTTTTAAACAATATCATTTACAGACCGAAGGCTATTGATATTAATGGAGAGGACGTTAAGTTCATTAAGGTTAAGAACGAGCTTTTCGGATTTGGAATAACTGAGAAAAACGTTATAAAGTTCTCCGATATTGAGAAGACTCTGCTTGATATCATCTATATCTCCAGATACAGGTCTGTGCCAGAAGAAAAGCTTCTGTCGATGGTAGAAGAATACAAGGAGAAGATTGGAAGAGGAAAAATCGTCGAGTATCTGAAGTTCTATCCAAAGAGTGTTGGGAAGGTTGTGGAGAATGCCGGAATTGTCTGAGTTTGTGGAGTTTGTAACTATAAAGTCTGGTATAAGAAAACCCTTGCTTGTGGAGAAGGATATTCTACTTCACAGAATTCTTACAGAGGTTGTGTCATCGGATCTTGGAAATGATTATCTCTTCAAAGGCGGCAGTTGCTTGGTTAAATGTTACTTCGGCTACTACAGGTTCAGTGTCGATCTTGATTTTACGTGGAAAAATCAAGAGGTATGGGAAAACCTTGGGAAAAAGAAGTTGAGAAAAGAACTATTGAAAGAAACTGAAAGATTTGCTATGCTTCTTGAGCAAATTGCAGTCAGTATGAACCTGAACTTCAAAAAAGATGTGGGGGATAGGAATTACATCGAATTTGGTAGTGGAAACAGGATGGTGACCTTTAAGCTATGGAAAAACTCTGAACTCATAAAAGTTCAGGTCAATTTTGTTGAAAAAATCCTTTCTGATTATGAACCTGTTACAGCAAGAACTCTTATCGACAATGTCAAGTTCTCAGAAGAAGAGAGCGCATACTTCGAGGATTTTCTAAATTTTTACAACCCTCTAAGAGTTTTGGCTTACAGCGAGAAGGAAATACTCTTTGAGAAGGTTAGAGCTATTCTCACAAGGCAGAATCAGAAACTTCGTGATTTCTACGATATTTTCATGCTGGGAAAGCACGGAGTAGAGACGGAGATATTTAAAGAGGAAGTTATGGATAAAATAAAAGAAGTTTTGTGCTATAAGAAATACAGAGTAAATTTGGAGAGAAACGTTAATGGCTTGAGTGTTAATATTGACGAGTCATTCGAAAGAGAACTGTTCATTGCTAAGCCTCCTGCAGAATTTTATAAATTCTTTGAAGAAGTTAAAGAGATACTTGAAGAAATCGGAGGCTCTGTAATGGTGAATCACTCATAAAAAGCTTCATATCTATAACGAAACCGGCAAAAAACACCAAAAGCTTCACCATGCATAGATTTAAGAGACATACTATCCCCCTACTTCAGCCAGGCCACTGAGCTACCTGATATTTGCCGGAACCCTAGTAAATGGAGAGTAAATGGTCTCCTTTGGCAATTGCCTCTCTCACCTCTTCACTAACCTGTTTATCATCACCTCTGGTAAGGTCATGCTCTTCTTCCCCTTCTACACCCAGAAGTAATTGACGTGCAGGCAGGGTGAGTTCACCTTCCTTTTGGTGGCAGTAGCAGTTGCAGCAATAACCATCTTGGGAGTCAGGTTATACAAGAGTAAGGATAGAGGTCATGTTCAAAGCAAAATTTTTTGACGACCATACTAATAATTTTCAGTCGAATAGTGCGAACCTCATGAATAGAATCAACAAAACCTCATGAATAGAATCAACAAAACCTCATGAATAGAATCAACAAACTTTTTAAGAGGATCTACTAAAATATACATATGGGTGTATCAAAGTTCAGAGTTCTTATCGAAGTTGATGAGGACGGCATGTTTGTAGTGCAGTGCCCATCACTTCCTGGTTGCATATCCCAGGGAAGGACAAGGGATGAAGCGCTGGAGAACATAAAGGATGCAATAAAGGGCTATTTGGAGAGTCTTAAAAAACACGGAGAGAAGGTTCCGGTGGTGGAAGAGGATGGTCGGTTATGAGTGGTTGAGGTTGTTAGGGTCTATATATTTGTCTCCATTAATGTTTTTTGGTTATGATATTTTATGTTAAATCTTATGTGATGTAGGCACTTTAATTACCTTCATTACGTTTTTAAAAACACTATTAAGCTCTAATAATAGGTAGAATAGCAAAAACTTTATATATGTTTTTGATTTTATAAACTAAAGGTAGTGGCGGGAAGGTAGAGTTAGGAAATATTTAAGCACACCGAGTATTTCTATCTCCTGCCGCTAAAAAGTAGGATTTATATATTTGGAAGGTGAAACAACCAACCAACCTTATATAAGGAGGTAGGAAAAAGTATGAAAGGAAATTTGAAAATAAAAGGAATTCTAATTGCTACAGCGCTTCTTCTAGTAATGGCTTTTGCAGGAAATGCGAGTGCCTCTCAACAAGCTTGGGTCAATGATACGTCACCATCAGACGTAAACCCAGGACAAACATATAAAGCATTTAACATTACTTTCCAAGAAAATGATACAGCAGGTGATGACACAGCAGCAAATCTAACATGGCTCAATGTAACAGGGTTTAACAGTTCTTTAACAGACCTCAGTGACATAAACTATATAACTAACGTAACAGTCTATAATGAAACGAATGGCTGGTTACTTGGATACAACAAATCTTTCAGTGGCTTCAACATTAGTGTAGAACTAAATGAAAACTTAACAGCTAGGGAGGTCGCTAATAACGCAACTTATAAGATTGGAGTCAACTTGACGCTCAACACCACTGGCTTAGTTGACGGTAGAGATATTGCTCTTAACGCATCGCTGGCTACTAATGAATCTTCAAATTGGGTAAACGATACAGTTGCAGAAACAGTTGACATAGGCTCATTTAACAATGTCTCAGCCGCACCATACGACAGCAAAGCACAGATAAAGGTACATGTAAATTCTTCAGCAAGCAATGATATAAACTCAACTTCTATAAACTTGGCAGTAAAGAACCTCAATACATCAAATACTATGTGGATTGTTAAGAATGGTGAAATCGTTAATGGAACGGCAATGGCTGATAACGATTTGGATAACTCTGGTAATGCAAGTGCGCAGGTTGAAGTTGAACTGCAGGAAGGTGTTTATAACTGGACGACTGTTTCTGATGTGACAGACACAAATGATAACACAATAAAACCTGGCATGTCTGGTTTCAGTAATTTCACAGTTAATATGTCTGGTAGTAAAATGAAGGTAATCCCAGACGATCCGGTTCTTCAGCTTGAGGGTAGTGCAGATGCTAACGAAAAAGCTACTGTAAATGTTACTGTTGTTGATAAGTATGGTAATGAAGTAGTTTTCAATGAGTCTGACGTTGGAGTAGCGGGTGAAAATGCTACACTCAGTGCTGGTGACTCATCTGTGAGCATAAACAAGACATATACATCGGATTATCCATGTTACTTAAATCAGACAAGCTTTAATGTTACAGACACTGAAGCAGAGACTGTGACGCTTACTGCTTATGATGTTGGACCAACGGGACTGGATTCAGGTTCAGCAGATCAGGTGTTTACACCTAGGATTGATGACGTAACTGTTACTGTTGCTGATGGGCAAGTTTTGGCTGATGGATCTGATTATGAATTGGTTACTGCACAACTTGTGGCCAGCGATGGCACACCAGTTGAAAGAAATGACATTTCTATTAGTTGGGCAAAGGAAAATGCAACTGCTGCTGGACTGATTGTTAACTCAAAAGACTCTACTACAAACGCTAGTGGTATGGCTCAGTTTAATATGAGCGCAACCGAGTCTGGAGTGACGGTCACGATTACGGCTATAGAAGGATATACTGGTAGTTCCAATAGTGGGTCTGCTACAGTAAATACTGTTGCGGGAGCGCCAAACAATACGAACAGCAAATTACTTGTTAATGGCAGTACAGGTGATGAAACAGATGTTACTGTTGGAGATAGCTTGCCTGTAGCGGTTCTGGTAAACGACTCACAAAACAACCCTGTTGAGGGTGTTGAGGTAACGCTCAGCGCTAATACAAGTGGTACCACATTTGATGATAGCACACCAACCACTAATGCGAATGGTTGGGCTAATACTACTGTGACTCTACCCACTGAGGTTAATACTACGATGGTTAGGGCTATAACTGGTTCAGGAAATGATACTAAGACTCCGCCTGAGTTGAACAAGACCGTAAATGTGACTACTAAGGCTGCTGCTGTGGCTCAGGTAAGTGTAAGTCCGAGCAAGAACATTGGTATTCCCAATGTGCCGGGTGAGTCTAAGGATATAACTGTTCAGTTGCAGGATCAGTATGGCAATGACAATAATTCAGCTAATGCAGATATTTTGGTTACAACTGACAACGAAGCTCTTGGAAACATGACTAATGATACTACAACAGTTAATAATAACATGTGGTTTAACATAACAAGCGGTTCAGATAGCTTTACTTATAATGTGAATAGCACTGAAGTGGCTACTGCGACTTTGACGTTGAATGTAACTACTTACGGGTTCACGGATACTGTTAATATATCAACTTCTGGTCCGACTGGTTTGAAGGTTCTGGTGAACAACACTTTACCGCTTGTGGGTGATACTGTAATGACTACAGCGCAGTTGCAGGGTGATGCTGGTGATATTGCAATCTCTGGCAAGAGTCTGACTTTCACTCTGAGGAATCCAAGCGGCAACCTTGTTGACACTTATACGGATACTACAGACGATGATGGTAAGGTAACGTGGAATTTCACCCAGACAACTCTTGGAGAATATACGATTAAGGCTAGGAACACTAGCCTAGACATCTCGGATACTAACACCACAACTTATGTTGGAAACGCTACACAGATAACTATCGATGTGAACAATACTAGTCCGCAGGTGAATGATACAATTACTGTAAACGCGATCTTCAAGGATTCAAACGGGTACAATAGTTCTTCGGTTGACGGAGACTATGTTGAGTTCTTGGCTGATGGCGGTCAGTTCGCTAACAACTCTATAAGCAATGCGGTTGCGTCTGCAACATATACCCCAACTTCGAGCGGTGAGTTAGATCTGGATGTGTTCTACACCAATGAAACCAACCCATATTGGGATGGAGATGTGCAAGCAGCAAGCACGACTGTAAATGTTTCTGAGCCAACTGGAGAAGCAAACATACAGTATAGCAACCTTAATGTCAGCCCAGAAAGTGGTGACAAACCATTGGATGTTACTGCAAATGCAACCGTAGAGAACACAGGTGATGCTGCGGGTGATTATAATGCATCCTTCAAGGTTGACGGAGCTGTAGTGGATTTCACCACTGGAAGTTTGAATGCGAGTGAGAATACGACTGTGAGCTTTGACCACACCTTCGATACTGCAGGTAAATATAATGTAACTATAGATGATTTGACAGCAGTTGAAGTTAATGTAACCACTGCACCGACAGCGAATATGGTATACAGCGATCTGAGCGTTAGCCCAACAAGCGGTAACGCATCATTGGATGTCACTGCTAGTGCTACTGTGGAGAACACAGGCGGTGCTGCGGGTGATTATAATGCATCCTTCAAGGTTGACGGCGCTGTAATGGATTATGCTACTGGAACTCTGGATGCAGGAAACAGCACGACTGTGAGCTTTGACCACACCTTCGACACTGCAGACACTTACAACGTAACTATAGAGGACTTGACAGCAGTTGAGGTTAGTGTAGAGGTAGGAGTAGAATCGCCACCTGTAAAGATTAACGAGTTCCTTCCAGGACCAATGTCTCTCAATTACATTTATGATTATATTGAGCTATACAACCCAACAGATTCAGCAGTGGACCTCACTGGTTGGACGATTGCAAGCCCACCGAGTGATGTTGACATATATTCACTTGATGGCAAGTCTATACCTGCAGGCGGGTATCTGGTATTAAATGAATCAGAGCTTGACTTTAGCTTAGCCTACGATGGTGATATAATTGAACTGAAGAATGGAACCTCTTTGGTTGACGATGTTACATACGGAAACTACGATGACGGCAATATCACTGACAATGCACCAGCACCGGGTGAGGACAACTCTACAGCTAGAGATCCCAATGGAGCAGACACGGATAACGATGCAGATGACTTCAGAGTTTTCACAAATGTGACACTAGGTGAATCCAATACACCAGGAGTAGAAGAAGGACCTACATATGCAGGCGATCTTGACGGCGATGGACTATTTGAAGACGTTGACGATAGCGGTGCTTTGAACTTCGGTGATGTAGTAGCTCTGTTCAACAACTTCGACAGCAGCCAATTCGTTGAAGATAAGCAGTACTTCGACTTTGATGGAGACGGCAACCTGACATTCGGTGATGTTGTAGAGCTATTCAACATGCTCTAACAATATCTATCTTTTTTTCTTTTTTTGATTTGATTTAGTTGAAAGTAAGTTTGTCTTTTAGTGCCTTCATTTGTTTTGGAATAGGAATTGAGAGTTTCTTATTCTGTTTTATATAATTTTTCTTTGGTTTTTGTACAAATCAATTTATAACAGTCTAAAGTACCTCTAAGGAGGTGATTGTAGGCTTTTTGAATATTGCTCTCTTTCTCTTCTTGAGAAATAGCCGGATTGTGGAATTGTGAAATATGTGAAAGTGTATTTTCTATCTCAACTACAATTTGTCCAGGTTTCTCACCAAGGAAGACAGTGATCAAGTCGGAGTAAGCTGGTACAAAACTCTCTCTATAAAATTTAAAAAGCTCTTCTACGTCCAAAAAAAATCCCCTCTTATTCTTTGAGAGCAGCATCTACTAAATCATCGACATTAAAATGACGAATGTTAAAAATATTTCCCCTCTCGTTTGCTATAGAGGATTCTAATTCAACAATACGAGGTTTCTTCCCTCTACTCTCTATAAATTTATTAACATCTTCAGTAGTCTTAAAATTGGTTATATTAACACCATATATTTTTTCGAAAAATACGGTCTTCATATCATCTCTACCCCGCCATTTTCATCACTATTATTATCACAATATTGATGGTATTTAATCGTTACTCCTGAGTCACAAGGAAATGAACCTATTGGTAACCGACTATAAGTTTTTCTATTCATTACGCCTCACCAACCGGTAATTTTATTTGTGACACTAAATTACTTATACTTTCCGTAACAGTATAATTCCTACGATAACAATAACAAGACTTTAAAATAAAAGACACCCCCATTCCTCCTCATAATGACGAGAAATGAAATAATAATATATAAATATTGCCGTTTGGAACACTCTTTTCTTCAGCATAACAATAATTACTTTTTGTTTTAAATAAATATATGAAGTAGAGATAAGAAATCTCCTTAAGAATCGTTTTTCAGTAACTAAATTAAATTTAGAAAATCATCAAAACGAATAAAATTTTTATACTATCATGATAATAATCATGGCATGAAACGTGGGAGAAAGAATGAACTGGGATTGCTAACTTCAGTGATAGTTATAGCGGTAACAGCCTCTATCTTTTTAGTAACCACTCCATCTCAGGCTCTGGCTTCAGAAGTTGGTGATGGACTGACAGATTTAGAGGTAAGCAGAACGGACTTGAATTTATCCAAGGATGTCTTGGTTACTGATATATGGGAAAACGATAATAGCATATACTTTCAGATAAAGAATGGTGGTGATGCAGTTGTTAACCACACCAATGTCACACTATTCATCAACGGCTATTATAAAGAAATTAATTATGTGAGCCAGGAATTAAATTCCACTGATAGATTTAGAAGCTATTTTGACTATAGTTGGGAATGTAGTGGTGTGAATGACACCATAAAGGTATGTGTTGATTACAGGGATTGGATCAACGAAAGCAATGAATCCAACAACTGTAGAACGGAGATATGGAAATGCGATGCGTCTCCCCCGGAATTTACTGCTGGACCCAGAGCCACCAATATTACAGATACTTCAGCCACTATCGCCTGGATAACTGATGAAGAAGGTAGCGGCGTGGTGAGCTACGGTAAAATAGCTGGTAGATACACGTATGAGGAAGTGGACAGCTCCAGTGATGTGCACTTTGTGGATATAACCAACCTCCAACCCTCAACCGCATACCACTTTAAGGTAGAGTCCACAGACGCTTACGGGAACACAGCAACAAGTAAAGACATAATCTTTAGAACATCTTCACAAGAGGATGATGAAAACCCCCAGATAGAGTCTATTGAGGTTCCTGATACATGCCAGGGAGTCGTGAATGTAAATGTCAGTGTCTCTGATAACATTGGTATTGAAAAGGTTGAATTGCACGTTCAACAAGTTGAAACCTCATTTGTAACCCAATCAGAGGACAGCTCGGATTACTATAGGGAAAGCACCGACTATTCAAGGCCCTACAGATTACCCATCAACACTTCCGAATATAATGATGGACCTCATAAATTGATAGTAAACGCTTACGACCATCGGGGCAACGTACATTCCGTAGAGAAACTCATCAACTTCTCCAACCCCCATGACACCACTCCACCTTATGTAGGTATTACTGCTCCTCAAGAAGGAGAAAACATTACTTCTTGGTCTGCAGAAATTGATGTTGAGGCATATGACCCACCTGGTGTATTACCTGCATATGCTCTTCCTCAACACAAGTCAGTCGATATTGTCCACAGGGTGGAGTTCTACGCTGACAACGAGTTGTTATGGGTTGATTATCCTGTCAACAAATCCTGTAGTCACACACTGGATACTAAAAGCGTAGGTGAAGGAGAGCACACTATTAAGGTTATAGCCTACGACTTCTCCTATAACTCCGCTTCAGATGTGGTTAACATCACGGTTAACTGGCCCCAACCTGAGATAGAGTACCCCAACTTAGGGGTTACCAGAAATGTAGAGTATATGGGCACATCTTTTAGAGTCAGTTTAAATGTAGAAAATAATGGAGACGGCACTGCCACCGATATAGAAGTTGTGGACCGATTGAAAGGCTATCAGGCTTTCACCATGGACAATCCGGGAGCAACTGTAGACCAAATAACCTATGATCACTCCAGCAGGGAATGTGAGATAAAATTCTCCATGGACTCCCTTGCTCCCCATAGTAACAGAGTAATCCAATATTATATCGTACCCATTATGTTCGAAGATGAAGTGTCTTACCACATAGGGAGTCAAACCAACATAACCTACTACAAATCTCCTGAAAATGAGTTTCATGTGACTTTCCAAAAACCAGCAACTGAGATATTAATTTCTGGGGAGTATAAAAGTGTAGGAGAGGCTACACAACATGCGATTGGCGGAGCGGATTACCTATCAGTCACCCATCCAGGTAAATTATTTGGCTATTATCAAGATGATGGCGTAAATACTCTTCTCTCCAAAACAGCTCACTTGACATACGTCAGAAATGGTGTGCTGGGATATTTAAAGGGGATCTCGCAATCCAGTAACAGACAGCAGTTAGATGATTTAATCGAACCTGGCAATAAATGGGCTGAGAGTTTAAATCCGACTTTTAACTCCCCCCAATGGGGTTATATGTTGATTGTGGGGGAAAAGGAGATCGTTCCTGCCTGGAATAGGAATGATTGGGATTGGACTCTTGTTGATTGGGTTAATCTTTCTGATTACTACTATGCTAGTACTGAATGGGGAGGAGGTCCAGAATTGGCAGTAGGTCGTATTATTGGAAATAGCCCTGACAGTTTATTGAACCCAATTGAGACCAGTATCGGGCTATACGAGAATTCAGCTGGGTACGGTTTTGACCGCTCTGATGCCTTATTGGTAAGTGGTAATGGTGATTCTTATGGTACTATGAAAGATACTGTCAATAAAGTAGAGGATATCTTGGAAAAAGAGGGAGTTGATGTGGAAAAGATACACCGGAGAAATCTTAGTATCTTGAGTCCTTTCTCTAGGGATTATGCTAAATTTGATGGCTTCGCATTAGGAGATATAGGTGGCGATAGTGAATCAGAAATAATTATTGCCGATAGAGGAGATGATAAGGTTTATGTTTACAATCCCAGCGGGACTTTGCTAGCCCAGTTCTCCAGAGATTTTACAGAGGGAGATGGATTCGCTGTGGGAGATGTAACTGGCGATGATAAGGTGGAAATACTCATAGCCGATAGAGACGACAAAGTAGAGATACACAAGTGCTACTATTTAGGAGATGGAGATTGGGACAAAGGACAAATAGGAGTTTTCGACGTTGATTTTGGTAAGCACGACGGATTTGCTGTTGGGGATGTAACTGGCAATGATAAGGCGGAGATACTTGTTGCAAAACGGGATGGAGACAAGATTTATACCTATAATTCAGATGGGGATGAACTCAATACGTTCCCAGTAATAAGCGGCTATGGAAAGCATGAGGGCTTTGCCGTGGGCGACGTAATCAATGACAATAAAGAGGAAATCATTATTGCAGATATGAACAACCATGTCTATACCTATAATGGAGTAGGAAACAATGAGAACTCTTTCAACCTTACCGCCGATGTGGATGATAAACTTGAATTTGAAGAAGGCGACCAGTTGGCAGTAGGCGATATCAGCCCAGATCAAGAAGAAGAAATACTCATTGCAGATGTTAACACAAACAAATTTTATATCCTTAATGCCAATGGAGATGGGGATGTTGCTGGCCACAATGCTATGTCCAAATTCTGGGATATTGGAAAGTTTGATGGTTTTGCATTAGGGAATGCTGTAGGCAGCAATAAGAAGGAAATATTTATTGCTGATAGAGACGATAAAATCTATTATACGGATCTAAACTCTAGTAACCGATTGAAAGAGAACTTCATATCCAAGGCACCATATGAGGATATCATCTATTGCTTTGCCCATGGCAATCCAGGTTCATGTGGAGCTTTGGGTACAGATGACATGCCCACTAGTTTCGGTAATGTTAATCCTATAGTTTATGCCACTTCATGCTTGACAGGCGATTATGAAGGTAGTGATGATCATGGAATTGCAGAATCATTCTTTGACCATGGAGCTGCTGTATATATTGGCGCAACTGAGGATTCTCCAGTAGGGGAAAACACTGAGTACGGGAAAGACTTCTTTAAAGAATGGGACTCATACGAGGACATTGGTAGAGCCTTCACGGATATGGAGAGAGACATGGTTATTAATAATGACGACAAACTTTGGGCATGGATGTATAACATATACGGTGACCCCAAATTGGGCTGGTCAGCTCCCAGTTCAGAAACTCAGGAATTAAAGGCAACAGCACAATCACAGGCTACGGAGCAACAACCCCCATCTTCGATCCAGGTGGAGGTTCCGGACTACGAAGTTACTACCTTGAGGGGATCAGATTACGTGGAGATCCCTGGCGGCCATTTACTGCTGAAAGAAAATAAGACCAGGATTCCCTATTATACTGTAACCAAGACCTATCCTGACGGGTATAGAGTTCAGGATGTAGTTTTAACTCAAAGATCTAACCTAACTACTACCACAGGCCTGGATGTACCTGTGGCTAACACGGGAATCACATCGAATACGTCATCACACAGCATATCAAGTAGTGAGGGATGGTATCCTGAACAAAAGTATAGCTGGAAGGTTGTGGAGAACTCTAACGACACCATCACCCTGGTCGTAAAGATGTATCCCTTCTATTACAACTCCAGAACCACTGACGTCAAGTTCTACCAAGGTTATGAGTTTGACATAAATTATACCCACTCTAATGTTAGTTTACAGGATATTGCAACTGATAAACAAGTTTATTCTCAGGGTGATGGAGTGAACATCAGCCTCACCCTCAACAACGAAGGGGTAACTGGAAATGTTACTGTTGAATCTGCCATAAAACAATACAGCAGGGGCGAAATAATTGACGGCTTAGAGCTTGCTTCACTAAGAGATTTGAGAGGAAAGGCATTATTTACAACCCAATGGAATAACACTAGTCTTGAACCTGGCTACTACTACGTAGAATCCGTCATTAAGGACAGTGAAGGTAATGTATTGGACCGGGAAGCAGAAGATTTCGAGCTCACTAATGCAACTGTGACGGCAGAAGAACCGTCAGTGATCTCCGTAGGGAATATCTCCTTAAACAAAGACCAGACAAGTACAACTCAAGTAGTACTCGACCAAGTCCCTTCAACTGGATTGTCCTACGCCAACCTGACTGTTGACATAGCTAACTCATCTGTTGCTGAATTCCATGACATATCGTTACCTAATTGGACAGCTCTCAGCGACAACTCGTCATTACCATCTTCAACCACGTGGTTAAAGGTAGGAGACCTCAATGATAATGTGCAAGCTAATGATACGGGTGTTACTCTGGCAACTCTGACAGTTAAGGCACTAGCTAACGGGACCTCCAGCTTGGATTTAACGGTAAACTCTTTCCAGAATGAGAGTTACGATGAGATAAATAACCAGGTAGACCCCAGATCGGGTGAAGTGACGGTAGGAGCGAGTCCACCAAAAATAGCTGAAAAAACACCCAAGGATCCCAATGGAGACGGAGTATACGAGGATGTTGACGGTGAAAATGGGGTTAACTTTGGAGACGTGACATTTTTCTTCCAGAATTTCGATAATTCAATGGTGGAAAATAACGAACAGTTCTATGACTTTAATAGGGATGGAGCAATTAACTTCGGCGACACAGTGGCATTGTTCAACATTCTTTAATTTATTCTTTTTTTAATTTGGCGTAAGGCGCAATAGAGTAAATGATAAAAGGGCAACACCTTTTACAGCTATTTTACGTCTTTCAGTAATCTGTTAATTGGTACCCGTAACTTCTACAATGTTTGACCATTGACCACTTGACCACTGGAAAATTTTTATATTTTTAGAGAGATTATAAGCCACTATGTGAAGAGCCTACAATGAAGACTTACAACATTTTAGAGCTGCTAACACCTCGATAAATAAATAATCCTGTAATCTTTGTTCAGTAAGTAAGTTGGTGGGGCGGAAATGTATGAAAGATAGTTTGAGGATAGTAGCTGCGGTATCTGTACTTCTGTTGATGATGGCGGCATCTGCTCAGGCAGTCAAAGTAGATAACTCTTCAGGTAATGAGAGTGGAATATCAATACCAACCTTAACTCCAGTTGTTTCAGTAGACAATACATCCCTAAAGGTTAATGAGAGTGGAACAGTTGATGTTGATTTAGAATTACTTCCTGTCGATGGGTTTGCTTACGCCAACGTATCTGTTAACATCTCAGATCCATCAGTGACTGAACTCACAGGTGTTTCGTTTCCTGACTGGGCTGTGCTTAATCAGAGCTCAACTCTCCCATCTACCATGTGGTTTAAAGTGGGGGACCTCCATAACAGTATAAAGATTGAGGACGAAGAAATTAATTTTGGAACTCTCCTGGCCAATGCTACTCTAGCAACTCTCAGAGTCAAGGGTCTGGAAGAAGGAACTTCAGACATAAATATAGTTTTAAACTCATTTCAATGTGACAGTGATTACCAGGAAATAAAACATCAGGTTTACACCATCCCGGGAACCGTCACCGTAAAAGAGGGACCCCCCTGGGCAAACGATCTTGATGGTGATGGACTTTACGAGGACGTTAATGGAGATGGCAACCTGAACTTTGGTGATGTTGTAGAGCTATTCAAGAACTTTGAATCCTCTAAGTACAAGGGCTATAAGAAATACTTTGAGTTTCGTGAAGACGGATCTCTTAACTCTGGAGACTTTATAGCTCTATTCGAAATGCTCTAACCCTGTTTTCTTCTTTTTATTTCAGTTTGGGTGGACAATTAGCAACTAGTGCTTTTTTGCGGTTTCCCCCTTTTTATTTGGTTAACTAACTGGTTAAAGGTTAATAACCAATTACACACATCTAAATATTGCTCATCGAACTCGGAGCATGAAATTGAAGGTGACGGGTTTTATTTTGCTGGTCTTGGTACTTGCAGTACCAACTGTATCAGCTCAGAGCAGTGCTGAAGTAACGTGGAATGGGACAGTAACGTTGAGCCAGGAAAATTTCTCAGTCTCTATTAATGATGAAACCTACGGTATTGACAACTTAACTGCTTTGGGAGCTTTAAATGCAGCGAGCAAAGATAACTTCAGTTATAAGGTGAGTGACGAGTGGTATGACTCTTACGGCTCCTTTTTGGTAACTTCTGTTGACGGTATGGAAAACAAAAACAGCTCTGGATGGAGTTACTGGGTTAATTATCCATGGGAATCAATGCCTATGGTGGGAGCCAACAACTACAAGGTTAAAGACGGGGATACGGTTTACTGGTACTACATGGGCGATACTCCCGAGAACGCCTCAAATGTAATAAAAATTAGGACAAATATAGAGCTACAAATCGGCAACCACCAACCACAAGATCTTGACGATAACGGGCTATATGAAGACATTGACGGCGACAGCAGCTTCAACTTCGGCGACATTGCCTTTTTCTTCCAGAATTTTGACAGTTCTGCGGTAAAGAATAACCACCAATACTACGACTTCAACGGAGATGGAAACATTAATTTCGGTGATGTTATAGCATTGTTCCAGGATCTCTAATTTTTTCTTTATTTTTTAGCTGACCCAAAAGCCTCACTCTTAGCTCAATTTTTCCAGATTTGGCTGGTTGGCAGTCCTCACACTCATAACCTATAACGAAAGTTTTTTCAAGTAAATTAATGATTATATCTATTAAAGTTTAGGAGGACGAATATATGAGAAAAATAATACCAATGAGTAAAATAAAGATTATCTCTATAGTAGCAGTTTTCCTGCTGGCAATCTCTTTAAATGGAGCAACGGCACAAAATGAAGGCACTTGGCGTGGAGATTGGTCAGGAACTATATGCGCTGAAGGTTATTGTGACTCTGGTGGCGGTATGTGGCAGTTTATGGTCTTTGATGACGGCTCAGTGGCTGGCTGGTTTACTGGTAGCGGAAACATTGTTGGTTCTGTTGCTGGAGATATAAGAGGTGAGGTTTCTGATGGAGTAATTAATGCCACCGGAGAAGGAAGTGCAGCACTTGGAACGGTATCTTGGGAAGGTGAATTCTCCGGCTCTTCTTGTTCAGGAACTTGGGTTCCTTTATTTGGATCTGGAGGTGGAACCTGGAGCGGCGAAAAAGTTTCAGACTCAATTATGGTTAACTATTCTGGAAAATTGCCAGCGTTGAATCTAACAGAGAATGCTTCCATAAAAATAAACAATGTTGGGCCAGAAAATCCTGTAGATATAAACATATCTAATTCTGCTTTCAAAGGGGTTAACATTGGCGTTAAGAATGATTTAAGCAATGTATCAGTAAATATTAGCAAAGTATCTAAAGAATTTGGTGACATTGGGGCTTATGAGGCGTATAAAGCCATGAATATATCCTCTAACGTGGCCAATGAGGACATTGAAAATGCGAGCATTGATTTCACTGTATCAAAAGAATGGCTTAGTGAGAGGGGTTATAGCAAAGAAAATGTTTCAATGCTCAGGATGTATGAAGAACAACAAGAAGAACTCTTGACAGAATTTACAGGACAAAACTCTACTCATTTTAACTATTCTGCAGAAACCCCTGGTTTCTCCACATTTGTGGTTACAGCATCCACGGAAGCTGGAGAAGAAACAGAACCAGTAATATCTATAGAGAATATATCATTAAGCAAAGGACAGATAGGTACAACTCAAGTAATTCTAAACGAAGTACCAAGCGATGGCCTTACTTACGTCAATGTATCTGTGGATATAGCTAACTCATCAGTGGCTGAATTTACAGGTGTTGAATCATTCCCTGACTGGTTAGACCTAAGTAATAACTCAACTTTCCCATCGTCAACAATGTGGTTTAAAGTGGGAGATCTACCCCCGGCTGATGTGAGTCCTGGAGACACAGGCGTTGTTTTGGCAACCTTTACAGTTGAGGGATTAGTCAATGGGACATCTGGCGTAGATTTGACAGTAAATTCTTTCCAGAATGAGAGTTACGATGAGATTAAAGACCAGGTGACCACGAAATCAGGTGAGGTAACTATAGGCGAAACTGGCCCACCACAGATAGGGGACAAAAAGCCGAAAGACCTAACTGGAAATGGTCTATACGAGGATGTTGACGGCGATGATAACTTCAACTTTGGTGACATTATAGTGTTCTTCCAAAACTTCGATAGCTCCACAGTGCAGAACAACAAACAATTCTTTGACTTTGATGGGGACGGTAACCTGACATTCGGTGATGTTATAGGACTGTTCAACAGTCTCTAATTTTTTATTTTTTATAGTAAAATCAGAGTTTTCTCTAGTTAAGAGTACACACTGCTTAGATTAGATTAAATCAGGACTCAAGTTCTTACCATTACTATGCTCAAAAAGCTGCTTCCAGTAACGTTCTTATTCTTACTGTTGATCTCTATGTTTATCTTACAGTAAATGTAGATTATTATATAATTCTTAAAGAAGTTTAACATCTTCGAGTAATCGGGTATCCTAATAATTATCGTGAAATAATAAATAGTAATTTTTTTAATGGTGGAGCAAGCTCCATCCTCCGGAGGGTATTTGATGCTTGTTAAGAGAGTTTTAATAGTTTTTGTGGTGTTAGCGTTATCGTGCTCTATTGGGGCTGCCCAGAGTGCGGATTATGTGGATCATGAACCGATTCGCATAGTTAATAACACGGACTTCGCTGCTCAAGCTGGTGAGGAGGGGTGGCCTGGAGCTGGAATTGAAGGTGACCCTTATGTGATTGAAGGATATAAAATCAAGGCAGAAGACGGTTACGCCATCAACATCAGCGATGTGACAGCTTACTTCATTGTCAGGGACTGTTACCTGTATAACGATAGTAAGAGGGGCATTGGATTGCATCTGGTTAACACTCAAAACGGGATGCTTGCCAATAACACTGTCTATAAGCACAGGTACGGTATACGTCTTTACAATTCCAGTGATAACATCATATTCAACAACGATGCGGAGACAAATGCATACCAGGGAATCATCCTCACGTATCATTCCAGTGATAACAGAGTGGTTCACAACACTCTCTCGAACCCCACTGGTTATGGGGTATCAATCGTCACTTCCAATAACAACGAAGTCTATTACAATAACTTCAAGAACAATCTTGTTCATGCCTCTGAGACCTTAAGCTCTGGCAATGAATGGGACAATGGTTTCCCTTTGGGCGGTAACTACTGGTCTGGCTATGAAGACGAGTACCCTGATGCTGAAGAGATAAATGATACTGGCATATGGGATACACCGTTTGAAGGAGATGGGTTTACAGATAATTATCCCTTGATGGAAGAAACCCCCAAAGTCGAAAGCGTAACTGTAAGTCCCTCGAACAAGGAACTGAGAGTTGGTGAATCCTATCAATTCACAGCAGTCGCAACCTGGACCAATAAGTCCACCATGGATGTTACTGAAGAGGCGGACTGGTCAGTTAACAATACAGTGGGATCAGTAAGCAATGGGAACTTCACCGCAAACACAACTGGAAAAGCCAACGTTACCGCAACTTATGAGGGCTTAACTAATAGAGCAACTGTAAATGTGAAACAAGTCACCCAAATCACGCTACCCCTAAAAGGCGTGAATGTTACTGATTGTGGTGAAACCTGGACTGAGAATGGAGTTGAACTGAGCTTCGTCTACACTACAGCTGAAGACTGTACTGAAGACCGATGTTATTTTGGGTTGGAAGATGATAGTGTGTGGCTTTATCCGTCCAGGCTTAAAGCGAATGTCAGTGGTTTAGATGTAGAGAAAGTGGAGGTAGACATCACTGACTGGTGTGGTTCTGGCTGTACAGCCGCTTTCCTGTATAACGACAGCAACATAGTTGACAATACGTCCAACAATCAAGTTGGAGCCAATGAGACCCTGGTTTTGGACGGTAGTGGGGCCTCAGTTGACAGGGTTGCTGTATCCTCTTGTGAGGCAGAGGTTCACGAGATCAGGCTTAAAGTTCAAGCTGAAGATATAGGTATGGAATACTCTAACTTAAGCGTTTCACCTGTTGAAGGCTCTGCATCCATGAATGTGACCGCGACCGCAGATGTGAGGAACACGGGTGCTGCAGGTGATTATAATGCTACCTTCAAGGTTGATGGAGGTGTTGTGGGCTTTGAGACTGGAACCCTCAGCTCGGGTGAGAGCACGACCGTGACCTTTGATCACACCTTCGATGAAGCAGGAACTTACAACGTAACCATAGATGGTTTGCCGGAAGAGACCGTCACGGTGAAAGAGAAGGTCTTGTGGAGCGTTCCCCTTAAAGTTTCAAATCCTGATTACTCTGATGGGGCTGGTTTTGGTGTTGCAGAGAACGCTACTGATGGCTACGATTCCTGTGACGAGGAGGAACCTCCTCATATAGCTGTGGAAGGTGCGGTTTCTGCTTACTTTAGTAAGACTAACGGTAAGACGCATGATCCCTTGAATAAGAGTTATGCGGGGCCTGCTGATTCTTTGACTTACTCGCTTGTTGTGGACATGGGTGGTCTCAAGGAAGCAAACTCTGTGATTGCGTGGGATAAGGATAGGTTGCCAGGGGGTTATTCGTTCTATCTTGTTGATTTGGTGGAGAACGAAACAATTAACATGAAAGCCAGTAGCTCGTATAATTTTATCTGCAATGATCCTCACCAATTCAGGATAGAGGTTGAGAAGTTACCAGAGTCCGTTGCAACTGTTTCAGTAGAAAATGTTTCTGTGAGTAAGGGTGAAACTGGGAAAGCTGAAGTAAGTATTGACGAAGTACCAAATGATGGATTGTCTTATGCCAACCTAACCGTTAATATAGCTAACTCTTCCGTGGCTCAAGTCCAGGATGTATCATTCCCTAGTTGGACAGTTCTAAGTCAGAATTCTTCTACACCATCCTCCACTCTGTGTTTCAAGGTTGGCGATCTTGACGATAATGTAAACCCTGGAGATACGGATGTTTCCCTGGCAACACTGACAGTTGGGGGATTGGAGAATGGGACCTCCAGCTTGGATTTAACCCTAAACTCCTTCCAGGATGAGAGTTACAATGATATTAAGGGGGAGATATCAACTACTTCTGGAACTATAACTGTGGGACAGCAGGGTCCATCATGGTCGAATGACCTGGATCAGGATGGCCTTTATGAGGATGTTGATGGCAGTGGCGCCAAAAACTTCGGAGATGTTATAGCTCTATTCAACAACTTCGACAGCTCCCAGTACCAGGACTACAGATCTTGCTTCGACTTCAATGGTGACGGAAATCTGAACTTTGGAGACATAATAGGATTGTTCAACAGTCTCTAATTCTTTTTTCTTATGGTGCCCTCTCCTCCTTAATTTCATATCACAAAAAAGTAAATAAAATTTTAATAAATATAATTATTTATAATTATATGTAAATAATTAAAATAGTAACTACTTTATAGAATTAGTTTTACTGAGTTTGTTGTGGTATAAGGGGTTGGGTAAAAGTGAGGGTCTTAATCTTTATCGGTGTTATCGTCGTAATTTGCTTGGTGTCAAGTGTAGCTTTGGCTTCAACTACTTTGGACTCTAATTCTAAGATTTTTGATGATGGGATATGGTGGATCCAGAAGGATAGTAGTGAGTCCCACCTTGGGATGATGGAGGTATATCTTGATGGGGAGTACAAGGGGGAGTGCAGTAGATTGGAGTTGGGGCATAAGGTAGAGGGGGTGGATAGCTGGCCTACGGTGGCAGTGATTTATTCTTCTGGCTACTTGAGGCTGAAGGAGTGTAAGCCTGATGTAAATTTTGGGACCAGTTTTGTCTTAGGTCCTGGATACTGGGACGGGGGTTACTATCATAATGTTAGCATTGAGAGAGTAGATATAGATTCCTCGGATCTCAGTATGCAAATAAAGGCGGTACATCCTCATTTTAATGTTAGTTATGATATTGACATGCTTGAACCAACCGAGGAGAGGCTGAAAATACATGTTAACCAAACATACGAATGCACTAATGAATTAACTCTTAGTCAGTCCAGAATAAACAAGACTGAAGGATTCAAGATTGTCCAGTTCTCTTCCATGTATATTAATGGAACGTATCATGACTCTGATGGATTGAAGTATATTGATGAGGACGGAGAGCTACTGATCAAAAAATTTGGGGATTTAAAGACGAGTAGACTCATAATTGACGACCCCCAAAAGCTTGGAGAAAGTTATGTGGAGTGCACTCATAGTGATGACCTCGGTTGGCAGGGAAATACTCCTAATTGCATAATCTCTTTAGATAATCTTTCATTAGCCAGGAACTGCACTCCCCAGGGAAGAATTAATATTACTGGCAATCAAAATGAAGACAACGTGGGTTTTTGGATACATCATGATAAGGCAAGGTTGGAATGGGATGAAGGTGATAAAGAATCGGTTTCCTACTTTTTGATTGCACAGGATGATCCTAAAGCTCCCGTATGGCGTTATGTGGGTGATGCTAATTGTGGAGGGGATACTCCTTGTTACTCCTCCATTCAGGCTGCTATCAACGCAGCCAACGAAAATGATACAGTTATTGTCAAAGATGGGACCTACCCAGAGAATGTTAACGTAACTAAAAAGTTAATAATCAGGTCAGAGAACGGTTCTGATAACTGTATTATAGATGCTGGCGGTAATGGAAGCGCGGTTACATTACGTAAAGATGGGATAACACTTGATGGATTTATCACAACAAACTCAAGTAGTTTATGGGGGGATTCAGGGATTGAAGTAGTTTCAAATGCTAATAAAGTCACTAATAACAATGTAGTATCCAACATCCGTTTTGGTATCTACTTGGGGGAGTCAAACTATAATATTGTTTCCAATAACAATGTATCGAACAACAATTTTGGTGTCTACTTGGATGGTTTGAGTAATGGTACCCTCACCAATAACAATGTATCAAACAACAATTATGGCATCTACTTGAGGGAGTCAAGCGGTTGTACCATCTCTAACAATGATGTATCGAACAACGCTATTGGTATCCGCTCATACTATTCGAGCAATAGTACCCTCACCAATAACAATGTATTATCGAACTATGATGGTATCTACTTAGGGCATGCAAAGAATAATATCATTATCAATAATGGTATATCCTTAAATTATGATGGCATCTACTTGAGTGATTCGAGCTATAATATGATTTACCTAAACGATTTCGTAAATAACAATAATAGTTTTTACTTATCTAATTCAACAAACACATGGAATTCTAACCACCAAATAATCTATACCTACGATGGTTCAACTTTCACCAACTATCTTGGCAATTACTGGGACGACTACAATGCTTCAGACTTAAATGGAGATGGAGTTGGTGACACATCATACAGCATAAACGGAGATAACGATGATTACCCGTTGATGCAGCCATTTAAGAATTATGTTGAAGGTGAAATCCCGCCACCAATCGACGGAATTCATCCTAAAGACCTCGATAAAAACGGCCTATTCGAGGACGTTGACGGCAGCAACACCTTCAACTTCGGTGATGTTATCTTCTTCTTCCAGAACTTTGACAGTAACTCGGTTAAGAATAACAAGCAATACTACGATTTCAATGGGGATGAAGAAGTCAACTTTGGTGATACAGTAGCTCTGTTCAACGAGCTATAGTTTTATCTTTTTTCTTTTTTGATTTATATTATATTATATATTAGTTGGACTAGAATGAATAGCAACTTTAATTGTTGGTTTAAATCATGATCATAAATGTTATCTTTTTCTTTTGTATTAAATAATAATTCTTCACTGCATCTATCTGGTTTGAATATTAAAATGGAAAACGCAGGACTATTATGCAGTTAAACTAAGATATGAATCCATTCTGATTATTTTGATTTATTAAAATAAAAAATAGAAAAACATAAAAAGGAGTAGTGGTTACTAACCAGAGAAAGGGGGGATTTATATGGATAAAGGAAAATTAGGTGGAATGTTTTTGGGTGTTGTGTTAGTTTTGGGAGCATTGAGTCTTCAAGGAGCAAGTGAGACAACAGATGTATGGGTAGAAATAAACGCTCTGTGAATAAAACGAATGAACTGGAGAACAAAACCACTGAATTAGAACAAAACCATACTCAATTGCAACAACAGGTAACCAAGATCGATCAGACATACCTGAACAAAACTGAGTACCCCACTTACACTGCTCGCGGTTGTCTGGCATGTCATAATACACAGACGGGATTTACTCTTGTTCTTGAAGCATACAGATGCCCGGATCACCCATATCTGGGGAACGCTACTGACCCTCAAAATGAGAATAACAGCGTAGAGGCTTGCATGGATTGCCATGGAGCGGGAAGTGGAGAAAGAGCAGGAATGGGGAAGAATGCTAACCTCACCATGGCCAAAATAGTTCACCCATCCCACATGTACAGTCCCACGTTCAAGTACCACTATGCGGGCAATTGTTTCTCCTGCCATACTGTAAACATGAGCACCCACGAGTACGAATTGCTTACCCAACCCGTGAGCACGGACAGCTTGGGAGTACCTCAGCAAAGCCATATACCCGGGACTATGGCCATCCACAATCCTAAAGATTTCAACAATGATGGAAAAGCCAACTTTGGTGACGTAGTAGCACTATTTGAAAATCTCTAAACAATTTTTTTATTTTTTGTCTAATGTATGAAAATTAATCTCAAAAAGGTTGGTGAATATAATTTTGAGTTAATTATTATAATGGTCTAGTTTTCTTAATCTTTAAATAATCTAAAGCATATCCTTAAAAAGCTAAAATGATAAACAAACGTTCTAACATTGTTTAAAAGGTGAAAAGATGAGAACCAGTGGCTTAGGAAT
Organism: uncultured archaeon; assembly: GCA_964596255.1. Classification (GTDB taxonomy): domain Archaea; phylum Halobacteriota; class Archaeoglobi; order Archaeoglobales; family Archaeoglobaceae; genus JdFR-22. The sequence goes on along the minus strand of CAZQTT010000010.1, from coordinate 16,745 downwards.
AGGAATAGTTGTTTTAGCACTCCTAACCTTTATGCAGGGGGCAGGAGCGCAAGAATTAACTAGAGACTTTCCTAACGGGGTTAAACCCGGAAGTACATTTACCGTCCAATTAAACTACCCAGAAAACGAGACTTGGGGGATGCAAATAAATGAAACTTTTCCGGCAGAATTTTCCCTCGTTGATTGGAACACTAAAGATATTCATAATGTGAGCTACACCAGAGATGGTACTAACCTCAGTTTCATAGTAATCGACCTGGCAGCAGGTGACCCCGGTTTCACCATAAGTTACACCCTAACAGCACCTGAATCAGAAGGGTCTTACTCTTTCGCGGGGACCTACGAAGCCATAGGCCAACAAATTGCAACAACGAATGGATTAGAAACTATTGAAGTAAGTGAACAACCAGCTCCATCGCCAATCGATGGGACACAGCCGAATGATCTTGATGGTGATAACCTCTACGAAGACCTGGATGGGACCAATGGCTTCAACTTTGGGGACGTCATTTTCTTCTTCCAGAAATTTGATAGCCCGGCAGTTAAGAGCAACGAACAATACTATGATTTCAATGGAGATGGGGCAATCAATTTTGGTGACGTCATAGCGCTATTTGAACTGCTTTAAACTCCTTTTTTAATTAAACAGAAGAACACAACACACCACTACCCACCACTACCACCAAAAATTTTAATTATCATCATAATTATAACTATTACATTAGTGGAGGTAGATTAATATGGATAAAATATGGAAACTGATAATCGCCGTATTCTTGAGTCTGTTTTTGGTAGCCACTGCCTCAGCTCAAACCCTGTGGACAGGAGAAGTAACCTTAGGCGAAGGCAAAACGGTAACCAACCACGTAACTCTTGATGAGGTGCCTGCAGAGGGATTGTCTTATGCCAACATCTCTGTAACCATGAACTCCTCTGTGGGTCAAATCGAAAATATAACTTACCCCAGCTGGGCTAGTTTAAGCAAAAACTCTACATTACCGGCGTCAACAATCTGGTTTAAAGTAGGAGACCTCAGCGATCAGGTAATTGCAGGCGACACCAGCGTTACCCTGGCTAATATAGACATTAAAGCTCTCTCCGAAGGAAATACCACCATCCAAATAACAGTAAACTCCTTCCAGGCCGACAACACATATGCTGAAATAAAGAACAGCATTAACACCAGTAGTGCAGTCCTTACTGTTCCCAGTGGACCACCAACCGTAAACGATACACAACCTCAGGACTCTGATGGAGATGGAAAGTACGAAGATGTTGACGGAGATAACGACTTCACCTTCGGGGACATCATAACCTTCTTCCAAAACTTTGATAAGTCGGAAATGCAAGATTACAATCAGTATTACGACTTTGATGGAGACGGCAACGTGACTTTCGGAGATATAGTAGCACTATTTGAAAATCTCTAACCTCTAATTATTTTTTTAACCTTAATCTTACTCAACTTAGCTAGCTTTAACCGGCTGAGTAGTGGGAGAAAGCACTATCCATGCTTTAATTTTTAAGTCCAATATTTTGTTTTTCCTAATAAATTATTCGCTATTATATCATTAACTATACTTTGGTAACACCTCTGGTAATTTTGTATTACCTGCTCTTTAAGCAAAAATTAATATATAATCTAAGAAAAAAGGTTAATTTATAGGAGGTTGAAAATGTTAAAAAAATTAAGTCTGATTGGCTTAAGTGCAGTCTTTATGCTGCTAATTTTCGTAGGAACGGTAACAGCTGCTAACATAGTTGAAAGAGATGCTACACAAGAGGCTTTAGCCATGTTAACCACTGATAGTCAATCAACACTGGTAGAGGCATCATTTTCTGGAGTGGAGTCCCAAGTAAATACCTCTACCCTGCACAAACAAACCTATCCCACGGATGAAAACTCGTATGTGGTTCTCAGTACCGGAAATAGTTCCCAAGTTTTTAGCGGTAACGCATCTACATTCATATCTAATTATCTATACGGCAGAAATTTCACTGACGCTCACCCCAGACAGCCCGATCTAGATACCTATGATGTAGCCACGCTGAGCATTACCCTGAATGTTCCCAGTAATGCCAACACTCTCACATTTGACTGGCAATATGGTAGTGAGGAAATCCCTACCTTTATTGGCACCAGTTATATGGACTACTTTACAGCTAAGCTCACCTTACCAAGTGGCTATACAAAGGAAATAACCAATATGCCCAATGGAGAAGTTCCCACTGTAGATACCATAGTTGATTTTGTGAACATGCCTGGAGGCAGTTCGTCTTCCCCAGAGCCACCGTACCCCATACCTAATGACGTAGCCTTGAACGCCTTAACCACAGCGGGAACAAACCAGACCGACTTTACACCATTTGTAAGTGTGGTTGACGTTAGTCCCTATCAGGGACAGCAAATAACAATCGTCTTTGAGATAGGTGATGCAGGTGATGATATGTACGACTCAGCAGTATTCATGGACAGCCTGGGATTCGATGTGGTTACAACTACCCAGACTAAACTACAACTAGTGCAAAACTCTTTAGAGGTAAACAAAGTAGAAAATCAGGCCACATTGAATGTCGGTATCGCCAACCCCAGTGACAACCAGACCATTACCACCAATTTTAACGCGTATACGGGAGTTAAGTGGGATAACGGTACAGTCTCTTATACAGTAGAGGAAACGAAATCAGTATCTCTTTCACCATTGGCTTCTACTGATAAGTCCTTCAACGTAACCATCCCGAGTAAAGCCAACATGTCCGGTTATTACCTTGGCGTAAAACGGTTTGATGTTCCGCCTCAATCGGCTAAGGGAGTCTCAAACCAGTACCAATTTTATAGCGTTACAACATTATCTAAAGTGACTGTAACTCCTCAAACAAAGAGTCTTGGAACTGGCTCAACAGGAAAGATTAGCTTAATCCTCAATGAAGTTCCCCCTGAAGGGTTTAGTTATGCAAACTTCACAGTCTCATTCTCAAATTCGTCTGTCGCAGAATTTGAAGATGTAGAATTCCCGGATTGGGCAGGAGCCTTCAAGGACAACTCTTCACTTCCATCGTCAACTATATGGTTTAAGGGAGGAGACTATGATAACGAAGTAACCGCTGGCCAAACCGATGTAGTTCTGGCCAACCTGACTTTCAAAGCGAATTCGCCAGGAGATACTGATGTAGTGGTCACTGCCAACAGCATACAGGACGATAGCTATTCCGAGACATTCCTCTCCACTCAAAACGGGTACATCAGCGTAACACCCGCTACATCGAATATTATCGTATCTCCACCTACAAAAACTCTAGCCATAAATTCTACGGGAACACTGGATATTGTAATCGATCAAGTCCCTACAGGATTAAGCTTTGCAAACCTGACAGTGGATGTAGCAAATTCTTCGGTCGCGCAGATCGAGTCCATCTCGTATCCTTCTTGGGCTGGTTTATCCAATAACTCATACCTACCATCATCAGCCATATGGTTCAAAGAAGGAGATCTTGATAACAAAGTTTCCTCTGGAGACACAAATGTTGTTTTGGCTACTGTCACCATCAAGGCGTTAGGAGAAGGGGCTTCTGATATAGATTTAACTGTAAACTCTTTCGAGGATGACAGCTCTAGTGAAATAAAAGGAGATATATCCACAAGTATCGGCACAGTTAGTGTTGTGGCGGGCCCATCACAAATAGGTGGAAACCAACCCCAAGATACTGATGGAGACGGCCTATTTGATGATGTTGACGGCAGCGATAGCTTCAATTTCGGGGATGTGATCTTCTTCTTCCAGAATTTTGACAGCAATGCAGTGGAGAACAACAAACAATTCTTTGACTTTGATGGGGACGGCAACCTGACATTCGGTGATGTTATAGGACTGTTCCAAAGTCTCTAATTTTTTCTTTATTTTTTATTAATATTAAGTTAAACCAATTGGATTGAGAGAGGATTGGAAATGAGTCTTAAAATTTTGTCTCTTATAGCTTTAATTTGTTTTAGTGGACTCACCACAGCCTCAGCCGACGTTTATGTTCCAGATGACTATACCAAGATCCAGTGGGCTGTGGATAATGCTACCATCGGAGATACCGTAATTGTGAGGGATGGCACTTACTACGAGAATGTGAATGTGACCAAGAGTGTGATCATCAGGTCGGAGAACGACTCTTCTAACTGTATTGTGGATGCCAATGGGAGCGGTAACGCCTTCAACATAAGTGCGGATAAAGTATGGGTTGAGGGCTTCACCCTTAGGAATGCAACTGGAAATGAAAGTAATATGAATGTGATTAGAGCCGGAATAAACGTGAATTCGGATGAGAGTAAGATTACAAACAACACTTGCTCTGAAAATGAAATTGGCATAGCACTTCAAAACTCTGAAAAAAATAGGGTGAGCAACAACACCTGCAACTCCAGCAATGTATCTGGCATCTTCTTGTGGGGTTCAAACGATAACGCCATAACGAACAACACCTTAGTGAGTGATGGTCTGTATGTTGCTAACTCATATCACAACAAAGTGGAGAATAATACTGTAAACGGGAAACCGCTGGCTTATTTTGAGAGCACCTCAGATATGGAGGTTAGAGATGCTGGTCAGGTTGTGCTGGTGGCCTGTAACAATGTAACGGTTAAGAACCTGGATTTAGAGCACACCAGTGTTGGCATAGAGCTCTGGGAAACCAATAACAGCGTAATTATGAACAATAGTGTTTCACACACCTATGAAGGCATTACCCTCTACAACTCGAACAACAACACCTTAACGAAAAATAACTGCAGCGCTACCTCGTGGTATGGACTAAATCTCGCTAATTCAGATAATAACCGGATCTACCTCAATAATTTCCTGATCCCCTATTTCAATTCTTACAACTCTTCCAACATATGGAATACTGCATCCAGTGTGAATTACACTTACACCTATAATGGCAAGACATATTGTGGTTATCTGGGGAACTATTGGGGAAGTTACGATGGTCCTGATTCAACCAGTGATGGTGTGGGGATACGAAGTTCAACATAAATGGGGATAATGACAGTTACCCCCTAATGCAGCCATGTGATAACTATTTGGTAAATCTAATCAAGTTCAGAGGGATTGCACTCAAATATATTGAAGCAGATAAGGCTGGTGCACCCTACGGGTGGACGGTAAATGTAACTGGATTGATTAGTGGTTCGCAGCCCTGTAATGAGGTCAATGTTACTTTGCAGGCAGTTTCTCCACCGAAGGGCTATATGGACGATAATATTACTGCTGGAGATGAGGTTGAGGTTTACGGTGAGTATGTGGAGGATAGTTGTAACGTGAGCCTCATAGGTTCTGAAGACTACTACATAAAGAAAATAACTGGTCCACCGCAGGTAGCTGGCAAACAGCCGAAAGACAATGACGGTGATGACCTTTATGAGGATGTTGACGGCAGTGACAGCTTCAATTTCGGGGATGTGATCTTCTTCTTCCAGAACTTTGAAAGCAGTTCGATAACTGAAAATGAAAAGTATTACGATTTCAATGGGGATGGAGGAATTAATTTTGGTGACGTTATAGGGCTGTTCAACAATCTTTAATTCTTTATTTTTTTATAGATTAAACCAGAGTCTCTCCTTAGTTAAAAGCCAACAGGTTAAATTACAACTCAAAGTTTTTTATAATTAGTTTCTTACCAATATTATGCCCAAAAAGTTGCTTCCGGTATCGCTGTTGCTCTTAATGTTGACCCTTCTATCCCCATCCCCATGTTCGTCCTACGAAAAGTGTGAGAAATTTGATCAGACACTGTGTGAATACATCAGGAACCAGACTTCGGATAAGGAAATGAGGGTGGTAGTTTACGCCGCCGAAAACATATCCTCAAAATTAGATGAAATTTCTGAGGTAGAAATTTCCCATATTTACGGGGGTAAATACTTGTTCCAGATATCAGTTTCAGGTAACAAAATAGAAGAATTGGGAGAAATTCCGGAGGTAACCTACGTCAAAATGCCTAATGAACCTGTAGAACTTAATGGAGAAAATAATGGGAAAGAGAATGAAAGTGATAAGGGGGGAGTGGGTAATAACAAAAAGGAAGAAAGCGAAAACAAACCAGATACTTACCTGATACCTTCTATTGTAATATTGGTTTTAATTATCTCATTCGTTTCTGTCTGGAGGCTGAGAAGGTGAAATGTCTCATTATTGCCCTTATTATCCTATTTATTCTTATATCTCCTGCATGCGCATATTTTGAGCCTGGAAAAGAATCGCAAAAATCTAAACTCTCTGGAGAGTTAGAAAAACTAGTGGGAAACAGCACGGGAAATTATCATACCCTAAGTGCTGAGGAAAGTGGTGAGGTAAAAGCTGACAATAATCCCGAAAAATTGTTAAGAATAATAGTAACGTCTAAAGAGGATTTAGGGAGCGAACTTGATTCTTTAGGAGAGATGGAAATATCAGATACATTTAAGGGCAAACATCTATACCAGATGTCGATACCTCCTCATAACATATCCTGGTTAAAAAAACTTCCAATATCATATGCCAGGTTTCCCCTGGAATCCACTACTACAGTAGTAAGTGAAGGTACAGCCATTATTAATGCTTCCCAACTTCATGAGTTGGGAGTTAATGGAAGCGGAGTAAAAGTTGCCGTGTTGGATAAGGGCTTCAAGGGCTACTCTTCTTTACTGGGAAGTGAATTACCCTCAAATGTTACCACCAAGTCTTTTAGACAAGATGGAGATATTGAAGTTGCAACTGAACACGGTACGGCTTGTGCTGAGATAGTTTATGACTGTGCTCCGGGAGCAGAACTGTATTTGGTTAACTTTGAAACTCAACTTGAACTCAATAAAGCAGTAGACTGGCTGATAGAGGAAAATATTAGTATTATATCGTTCTCAATGGGTTACCTCGCAGCTCCATTCGATGGAACGGGATACGTAGCTGATATAGTCTCCAATGCTACCTCTAAAGGTGTTTTCTGGGTTACCGCAGGAGGAAACGAAGCAGAAAAGCACTATGAAGGGAATTTTACTGATATGGACAATGACAGTTACCACAATTTTGGAAATGATGACGAGTGCATAAATTTTAGTGCTGTCGCCGGAAGTAAAATTCGGGGGTTATTGAGCTGGAGTGATTGGCCCTATTCCGATCAAGACTATGAATTGTATCTGTATTACGTTAATGACAGCAGCCTGATAGAAACCTCAGAAAACCTTCAAAACGGGACTCAAGAGCCTTATGAAGAGATCAATATCAATGCTCCCCATACCGGGCTGTACTGTTTTGCCATCAAAAACTATTCTGCCACCAGAATTAGTCATTTAGAGCTATTCTCCCCAAATCATGACTTTAAAGAGTATAATGTAAACTTTAGCTCTATAATTGCTCCTGCCGATGAACGGACTGCTTTCGCTGTTGGAGCTACTGGACTGGATGATGGAATACATGACTACAGCTCCAGAGGCCCCACAAACGATGGTAGAGTCAAGCCCGATGCCACATCTCCAAGCGGGGTTTCAAGCTACACTTACGGCTCTTTTTACGGGACTTCAGCCTCTACTCCCCACGTTGGGGGAGCAGCAGCGCTTTTACTGAGCGGTAACCCGTCTATCACTCCGCATGAACTTGGCCAATTGCTCTCATCGCATGCAGTTGATTTAGGTGAGGAGGGCAAAGATAACTATTATGGGGCCGGAAGAATTAATGTCTTGGAACCCTATCAGAACATCACCAATTACTGGTATGTTAGTAACTCCACTTCTATTCAACATAGGGTAGACATGGCAAATGAGGGAGACACAATAATATTGACGGGTGGAATGTATACGGAAAGTGTGGAGGTCAACAAACCTTTAACAATACGCTCAGAGTCAAAGAACAACACAAGCAGCGTTGTAGAACCTACAGATTCTCTTGCTTTTAATTTAACTGCGGATAGAGTAAATATAAGCGGCCTTACCATTAAAGGTGGGCTAATGCTTGAAAATACATCCTATTGCAATGTTAGCAACAATGAATTCAAGGGCACCAAAAGAATGTATCTCCACAACTCACACCACAACAGAATATCCTCCAACCACATCTATGGGGTCGGAGAAGGAATAACTCTAAAAAATTCAGTTAACAACACGATCATTAGGAACACGTTTATGGACAACGACCTGGGCGTCAAATTCTCTAACAAGAGCATAAACAACCAGGTGTATCTCAATAACTTTGTTGGTTCCACTGTTTATTGTGGTGAAAATTCTTCGAACATATGGAATTCCCCCAATTTTAGCTACAAATACATCAACAATTCTATATTTACCAGCTACCTGGGCAATTACTGGGGCAACTACACTGGTAAGGACAATAACTCGGATGGCATTGGTGATATGCCATATGGGATAAATGGAGATAACAAAGATAATTTCCCTCTCATGGAAACCTTTGAAAATTACCTAATTGGGCCAAAACCAGTAAACGGAAAGCAGCCCTTGGACCTAAATAATGATGGATTATATAGCGATGTTAATGGAGATAACAGCTTCAACTTCGGCGATATTATCTTCTTCTTCCACAACTTTGACAAAAAAGTGATACAGGACGATAAGCTCTTTTACGATTTTAACAAAGACGGAACACTCAATTTTGGTGACGTGATTGGGTTGTTTGAAATGCTTTAGTCAGTTTAATGTTCTGGTCTGGTTTGGGACTTAATCTTTTCATTTACTCTCTTTAGTAGATTGAAAAGCTTCTTTAACCTCAAAAAATTTTTATTGCCGGAATACTGGGGCTTTTAACTTCCATTTTTTCCGAATGGATAATTCTCAAAAAGGCGAGAATAAACATAAAGGCCATAATGATACATACGCAAAAATTATTAAGTTTTGAAGTAAGATAATAATAAGACCGAGTGCCGGTTGGAGAGGAAGTAAAATGAATTTAAAACTCATAGGTTATGTAACCTTGCTGGTCTTATTATTTATTGGTACAGGATCAGCAGCGACTCTCGACGTTTACGAGTCTAATGCGGAATATACGTCTATTCAGGATGCTGTAAAAGCTGCTAATGAGGGAGATAAAATTGTTGTCCATCAGGGTAAGTATTCCTCCGTAACAATTAACAAGGAGTTAACTCTGGAAGGAGAGGATTATCCGGTGGTGAGTGGCATAGTGCTTAATGCGGATGGTTGTGTGGTGAGAGGTTTCACCGTCTCCAACAGCTATAACGGGATCACTATCAACTCTGGATACAATCTGGTGACGGACAATGTCCTGGTGAAGAACTCCTACGGCATCCACGTAATCAATGGAACCCAAAACAATATTCATTCCAACATCCTCTCTTCCAACTCCAAAGCCATTTATTTGGAAGTGTCGCACGGCAACAGAATAGCTGACAATTACATTAACAGCAATGGACAAGGCATCTACCTGGATAACTCCGACAGCAACCTCATAGAAAACAACATAGAAATCAAAAACTCCAGGGAAGGTCTTTTATTGGCTTTCTCCTGGGGAAATATCCTTAAAGGCAATGTCATATACGAGAATAGTAAGGGTGCCTTTTTGCAGGGCTCCTCCTACAACAATATCACCAGGAACACCTTCCAATCAGGAAGCTACGGCGTAGCAATGATCGACTACGACCCCCAAGGCGGGCCATACATACCCAGCAAGAACAACCACATCTTCCTCAACAACTTCATTGGAAATGACGTTCAAGCCGGCTCCCCCTCAGAAAACACCTGGGAGTCTTCAGAATCAATCAACTATATCTACAAAGGTACACAATACACAGACTATTTGGGTAATTATTGGAGTGATATATCTGGGAAGGATTATGGCGATGACGGGATCATGGATACCAACGGCTACTACATAAACGAGGACAACAAGGATCATCACCCCTTAACCACCTACTGGGAACCCTATTTAGGCTTCGCTCATAACATACCTCCTCACCCCTCATTCACTTACTCCCCAACCAACCCCATGATCATCAACGGAGAAGCCGAGGTTGAATTCGATGCCACCGACAGCTCAGACACAGGAACCATAAACTATCAATGGGACTTCGGAGACGGAGAAAACACCAACGACAACGGAGAAACAGTATCTCACTCCTACCAAGACCCCGGAACCTACACCGTAAAACTAACTGTAACTGATAACAAAGGAAAAACAAATAAAATAGCCCAAACCATAACCATCCAACCACCCGACACCACACCCCCCACCGTAACGAGCCTAACACCACAGGACGGGTTTTATGGTTCTGGTTCAGTGACCATTTCAGTTTCAGCTAGTGAGAGTCTTGACAGTGCTATACTCTACTGGGACGGTATGAGCAAAGGAATGGAAGGAAGCGGTAAAAGCTGGCATTATACAATAGATGATCCGGCTGAAGGGCAACATGAGCTCTACATAGCCATGGAAGACCTCTCCGGGAATGCTGCTGATAGTGAAAAGAGAACCGTTACTATAAAAAATAACATTCCACAGATAGGAGACAAACAACCAGCAGATCTTGATGGAGATGGGGTGTACGAGGACGTAAATGGAGATAACAACTTTAACTTTGGGGATGTCATATTCTTCTTCCAGCATTTCGACAAATCAGCAGTACAAGACAATAAGCAATACTATGACTTCAACGGAGACAATTCAGCCAATTTTGGTGATGTAATTGGGTTATTTGGACTCCTCTAAATGTAATTATCTAAATAATAAACTTTTTAGGTTGATTAAAGAACACTTCGAGCTACTGAAAGAAAGTATTTGGAGGTCATGATGAGAACAAGGGTAAAAGTGTTACTCAGTATACTATTAATTTACGTAGTTAGCATTAGTTTGGCTTCCGCTACACTAAACGTTCCCGGCAATTACACAAGGATCGAGTGGGCTGTGGGTAATGCCACTGCTGGGGATACGGTAAATGTCGAAGAGGGGACTTATAAGGAGAATATTTTGATCAATAAACAGATTACGTTAAAGTGTGATGCCAACTGCATTGTAGATGGCCAGTCAAGTACTGCCTTTAAACTGGACGCAAACAACATCACCATCGATGGCTTTACCATAATCAACTCCAGTGATGGAATTAGATCATACTACTCTTCTAACAATGAAATAAAAAACAATGTCATAAGCAATAATAGCAGAGGTATCTACTTCAGCTATTCTCATAGCAATAACATCACCTCCAATCACATAAACATAAACGGTCAAGGGATATACCTTGAAGAAAGCCAGTACAACGAGTTAAGGGAAAACAACATCACCAATAACATAGATGAGGGTTTCCGTTTGAAATCTTCAAGTGAAAACAATATACAAAATAACCAATTTGGAAGCAATGAGAAGAGTATACTATTAGAATATTCGAGCGATAACAATGACGTTATTAACAATCACGTCACCAATAACACAGACGGAATCCATACCCACTTATCAACCGGTAACAAATTTGGCAGCAACAACATAAGCAGTAACAGCGGCAATGGTATCTACTTGGAATACCTCTCTAATAGCAATGAAATTAAAATGAACAGCATATGGGGTAACAATAAAGGGCTTTTAATCAAAAATTCCAACAATAATCTTATCTCTGAAAACGTGGTTAGAGATAACAGTCAGGGAATTGTTTTCCAGTCCGCTTCTTCCGAAAATGACATCAACAATAATCAAGTAACTTTTAACAACGAATCCGGATTGTATTTCTCCCAATGTCTTTCTAACAATGTAGTGGGGAACAATATTAGTGAGAACAAATATGGTGTAAATTTCGTAAAGTCTGAATATATAACCGTTAAAAACAACAATATTAGCAAAAACGAATACGGAGCATACCTCTCCAGCTCCAATAATAACAATATCTTCCTCAATAACTTTTTGGACAACATCATTAATGCTTATTCTGACTCTTCCAATTCCTGGAACTCGACCCAAAATATCACATACAAATACAACGATACCACTTATACAAACCAAATGGGCAACTATTGGAGTGACTACGTGGATGAAGACGCTAACGGCGATGCAATAGGAGATCTCTCCTACAATATGGACTATTATCCTTTAATCTATCCATTTAACAACTATCAAATAGGGCCTCCACCCATTGGCGAGAATCAGCCCCAGGATCTAAATAATGACGGTATTTACGAGGATGTCGATGGCAGTGATGCATTCAATTTTGGTGACGTAATATTCTTCTTCCATAATTTTGATAGTGGAATAGTGAAAAGCAATAGCCAGTACTACGATTTTAACGGTGATGGATCAATCAATTTTGGCGATGTCATCGGGCTGTTCCAAATGCTCTGATCTATATATATAATAGGAGGACTAATAGGAGGATGAGTTTGTACCAGTTGATTATATTATATACCTCTACTTAACTCTTCCAATTATTAGAACTCTTAGAACTTTGGTCCCTACTCTGGCACTGAGCTAATTTAATACAACAATAATTTATCGTAAATTTTTTAATTGGTACTGTAAAGGCTAAACCATGAAAGGGAAATTTTTCGTATCTATTTTAATAGTTTTATTACTTCCCTACGTGGTTTCAGGGTCTACATACGTGTATATAAGTGGGGAGAATTTAAAGGTTGGTCAAACCAATCAGTACGATATAGTATTGGAAGAGGCTCCTGACGGTCTTTCCAATTATGGTATAACCCTCTTTTTACCCACTGATTCGGCACAAGTAGTTGAAGTCACATCCCCGGAGTGGACTACAGTCACTGAAAGTATAAAAACGTCCAATTCAATTTGGTTGGAGGCCAGTGACGTTAAAGACAACGTTAAACCCAATAGTTCAGACATCACTCTCGCTATGGTTAAGCTGAGAGGAATCTCTGAGGGTAGTGAGCTATTGAAATTAAAGATAGTGTATTTATATGACGATAATGACTCCACAATAGATTATATTGAGGGAAGCCAGTTCATAAAAGTTGAAACGGTTACTATAGGTGGAGAATATCAACCAAACGATTTGGATAGCGACTCACTTTATGAAGACGTAAATGGAGATAGTTCATTCAATTTTGGCGATATCACGAATTTCTTTGAAGTTTTTGGTAGCATAGCATCTGAAAATAAGCCCTACTTTGACTTTAATGGAGACAACTCGGTTAACTTCGGGGACGTGGTAAAGTTATTCAATATGCTATAAATGTCTACCATGGTTATTTGTATAGTACCGGTCACTCAACTCATATATCATCAGGCTTATTCATCAGGCTTACCTATTGGCTGGTCACAAGTGCAAGTGTTGCAATTAATCTGAAATTCTCCTGCAGGAGAGGATTGGAGCTCTAAAGATAATTTTTGATTATCGGGATGAGAGTATATTGAACTTTTATGCTCTAGCTTAATATATCGCTAAAGCAAGTTTAAAGTTGACAGTGAATAGTTAAACTTGAGACAGGAGTAAATGATGAGCACTATGAAGTTTGTGCAATTTGAGTGGCTTTATTGTAATTTCAAGTGATGATAGGGCTTTTTATAGTGGAAAATAGCAAAAAGTTTAAATATGTATTAGTTTTATAATACCAAAGGGCGGCGGGAAAGGTAGAGTGTAGACTAAAATCTAACCTATCTCCTGCCGCATAACAAAAGGTAGATTTATATATTGGAAGGTGTAAGAGCGAAAGCAACCTTTAGTATAAAAAGGAGGTAGGAAAAGTATGAAAAGAAGTTTAAAAACAGGAGTCGCAGTATTAGTGTTTCTATTGATGGCAATGACAGCATCTGCTCAAACAGTCTCAGTCGATGACATATCTCTACAAGTCGGTGAGACTGGAACAGTGGATGTAGTTCTAGACTCAGTTCCTAGTGACGGATTTGCTTACGCCAACGTATCTGTTGACATATCAGACTCATCAGTGGCCGAATTTACAGACATTTTATTCCCTGATTGGGCAACAACTAATCAGAACTCAGCTCTTCCATCGTCAACTATGTGGTTCAAAGTAGGAGACCTCAATGACGAAGTAGGGGCTGGAGATACAAATGTTGTACTTGCAACCCTAACAGTTGAGGGACTTGCAGATGGAAGTGCTAGCACTGACGTTACTTTAAATTCAGTCCAAGCAGATGGCACATATGAAGAAATTAAAGATAGTGTAAGCACTAGCTCAGGAGCCGTTTCTGTCGGACCAACCCCGACACCACCACCAACAACACCGGGAGAATGCGAAGATCCCCTTCCTGAAATAGCAAGTGCTGATAACCAGCTTACAATGGAGTTCCTTGATTATAAGGAAAAGGTTAACAACTGTAAACTCACATATGACTATGGAGATACCATCAATGTTGAGGTAACTTATCCCGCTGATTCGGATTCAACCCAATGGATAGAGATTAGGGACAGGGACAATAACAATAATCGACTTAAGAGATATTCTTTGGATGATGATGGAGTAGATACGGTTAATATGCCGTCAACAGACTACTCACCTGCAACGAACTTTGGATTTTATCTGTACTCATCTAAAGACGGAGTTGAACGTAATTTAGATACAGTAGCGTTGGGTTATACAATAGAAGCGGAAGTTGTGGAGCCTCAGATTTCATTGGCTCTGGATAACCCATCGAACATGATAGCCAAAGGAGATGTAGCTGAATTTGAAGGTGAAATAACGACCACAGGTTATAACTGGACTTTGGATGGTCCATATGATAAGACAAACCACTTCAACGATATAGCGGACGCAGCTACAGTTGGAGGCACGCAGAGTCCAGTGGGCGCAGGGGATACAAGTGCAACAGTGTCTGCTGCTGATCACGATATTGATGTCTCTATTCCCACGAAGGCTATACTGGATACTGGCGGAAGCACTGGAACTTATGAGTTCGAGGTGTGGAATGCAGCGTATCCAGATACCACCGCCTCACTTGAGTTCAAGTTAGAGGGAGTTTCTGTTACTCCTGTAACTAATATGGATACGGTCAAGAAGGGTGAAGATTTAACGGTCTCGGGAACCACCAACGTGGCTGAAACGAACAGTGAGTATGATGAAGCTACAGAAGGTGGAGAGAACCAGGTATTTATCGCTGTGTATAACACCACGTCAGCAGAGCCTGAGGACTTTGTTGCCGGGTTCTGGGATACCGTTGAGGAAGATGGAACATTCTCCAAGGACATAACCTTTGAGCTGGACTGGGAGTCAGATACCACTTATCAGATAGATGCAATCGCTATGAGCAACTATGATACCACTAAGTCATCTAGCGATACTGCTGGATGGGCAGCAAACTTTGAAAGCTGGGCAGATTACTATGATGACGAATCTGTCTATGTGGAAGTTGAGGATCCGGAAGTAAACTTTGATATGGAAGACGTGACCTTCACCAAGGGTGAATCAGGTATCAGTTTCGCAGGAACAACCACCTTGGGATCTGGAGAAGCAGTGTGGATACCGACTGACGATATAGACTTCGTTGATAGTGCAACATATACTCATAGAACTTCACCAGCAGGTGATGAAGCTTTGAGGATACTTGCAGGAACTGACGGCACATGGGAATCAGCGGATGTAGATATTAAAGACGATGCATCTATTGGTAGCTATACAGTACACGCAAAAATATACTCACCAGATGGTGAAGAGCTGGACGATGATTCAGTCAACATCAAGGTGGTAAAACAAGAACTGGATGCAAGCATAGATAAGACAACTGTTGCCAAGGGTGGAGAAATAACTATAAATGGAAGCACCAGTGTAAGCTCGGTGTTCATTTTCGCCAGTGAGAAGGATTTGTTCCGGCAGACAGTAACTGAAGACCCCACAGACACTAGCTATACTGTAAGATCAGATGATATGGAAGTCCCAGTTGACGATGATACATTCACCAAGAACATGGACGTAAGAGTCGATGCAGATACCGGCACATACATGTTGTTTGTTTATGCACCCTCAACAACCCAAACAATCAAGACAGCAGAAGATCCCCAGAAGGTATTCTCCTTAACAATCAACGATGTTGGATTCACTGAGGTTCCTGAAACCGTGAAGATGGTTCAGGGAGAAGACAAAGATCTCGACTTTAAGGTCCCAGAAACCGCTGAAAATGATGTCTACGTTGAATTCACCTTTAGTGGAGCAGGAATTAAGATCGATGCTGATGACTACAGCTCTTTCAGTCAGACTCCAGATGATGAAGGGCTCATCGAGCTAACCATTGATCCGTTCTGGTATGATGGACCTGCCGCGGAAAGACTAGAATCTGATTACAACTTGACTCCTGCATATGACGCACAAGGCAACCAAATAAACCCACAAGATGATGGCGATTCGGATTTCTCCATATTGTTGCCTGTGGGCACCTATGCACTTGAAGCAGAGTTGTTCTACAGTGACGGTGACAGCATTACCGAGGTTAAGGTACCTGTGCAGATAATACAGCCAACACTCAATGTCGAAATGCCAGGCGAAGTATCACTTGGTGACGAGCTGAGAGTAACTGTCAACACCAACAGAGACGAGAACTATGACGAAATATACGTGGTGCTGGATAGAGGAATAAATCCAGTAGCGCAGCAGGTTAACACCGACGAGAACGGAACCGCAATCGCAAGTTTCGAGACCCTGGGACTTGGTATGGGAACCTACAAGATATTCACCAGAGACACCATGGGAACAATAGGAGAAGATGCTGACATTGATGAATACTACGACTGGGATCCAGCACTGGAGAAGACCGACTGGGCATCAGACGACATGTATACAGTCAAGACAGTAAGCGTTGTGCAGGAAG
>CAZQTT010000009.1:0-44206 GCA_964596255.1 uncultured archaeon | reverse complement strand
TTGGGAATACTGGATCGAAGAATTTGAACGCCAAGAGTTGTTAAAATGACTATAGATAATTAACCGAAGATGGGGGGAAAATATGTTTGTAGAATGTCGGGCCTGTGGTAAGAAATTTGCGGGGAACAATATTTACGCTCTACTTGAGGAAATGAACAAGCATTTAGAAGAACATCGTATTATGGGTGATTTACCTGCTGTAATAACGGATGAGCTGGACACTACTGTTAGAAAATCGAATCCATTACTATATTGTTCTTCTTTTACTTTTTCCTGTTTTCAGCAAAACTTAAGTAGTAACTTCTGAGTTTTTGAAAAAATGCCCGAATGTCCAAAATGCGGTGAAAGCGTTTCTTCTAAATGGAGGTATTGTAGTGCTTGTGGAGCATATTTACTGGTGTACAAAAGGAGAAATTACGCATTACTTATCTTTGGAGTTCTATTCATCCTGATAGGGTTTATTATACCTTTTAATTCCAGCACTACGGATAAAATTGCTCTCTACAGCCTGGGACTTTTTTTAATGTTCTTTGGAATTGTTCTGGAGCTCTTTCGCACCCGATAGGAAAATAATAAAAGTTCAGGAAATGCTGGCTATTTTTCAACCACTTTTTTGGTTTATTTCCTTATCATTAAATCCATAAAGCAAAAGATTTATGATTGTTCACGACAACTATATTTTGCTGGGGTTAGTTTTATGCGAACGTTTAAGTGGAAACTATTCGAAAGAAAGGGTCAGAACAAAGAGGCCGGTAAAGACGAAAAACTCCTGCAACAAAACTTGGAAGACCTTAAGGACGAGGCGTTGAATAAAGATAAAAGGAACCTTAAGGAGGTTGCCAAAGAAGTCCTGAAAGAAGAATAATAAATTTAAGCCTTATTAAAATTAAAGTAACTTAACTCTTTATTTTATTTTTAGAATAAGGATTCGCTCTATTTTCTCTATCAAGCTACTCAGCTGGTCAGAAAAGGCTCGGTTGCTTTGCTCATCTTCAAAATGACGTAGAGGGCAATTATCGCTGCTAGTGATTCTATGGGGAGATAAGCATTGGGAATAAAAGCCATGCTAATAATCGCTACACCTGAGAACAGTATCAGGAGGAAAGAATTAGAAAATATGGCTGAGAAACTCTCATAGAAAAAGGACAGTTTCAGTTCTCTTATAACCAGCACAGGATAGAGAAGCACGAAAAAGATGGGGAGTAAGATCAGTCCCGGTATTATGAAAGGCTGCAGCTTCAAAAAAGCCAGCTCTTTACCCATAAGCCAGGTAATGGATGCATAAAGAATCCCATTTCTAAGCCTTATCGGATCTAGGCGTCCTGTAACCTTTATGCTAAATTTTCCGTCCATTATAACGCTCCACAGGAGATAAAAAGCTGCAATAGTGACCGAAAATCCAAAGAAGAGTTCTATGAATGTGTGGTTAAAATGGTAGAAATGGCTGTACATGTGCACAAATAAAGTGAAACACACCAGCATGTAAAAATTGACAACTGATGAGAGGCTCTTTTCCTCATCCACCCCTTCTTCTAAATTGAATGAATATCCGACCAACCCCACGATAGCTGCAATAATACCTATGGCTACAATTATCATCATAATGAATTAATGTTCCGGACATTATAAACATTTCGCTACCATCATTTAACATGATTTATCACCTGTCCAAGCCATTTCACTGCATAAAGCTTATCTAATGCGAAAACTTTAAAAACAAAATTATATTAGGATTAACTCACTCGGCAAAGCTAAAATTAAATTTACAGGTCGAAAAGTAATCAATATCCCGTTAAAACTGGCTTGATTAAGAATTCGGCCAAAATAAAAGCTTAGAGGTGGTGAAGAAAATGAGTGAAAATATGGGTGATAACGATGATAGTAGGGAGACACATAATTGCGGAGCTTTATGGTGTCTCAGAGGAGCTAATAGCCTACGAGGATACAGTGCGGAAGATCCTGGAGGAGGTGTCGGATAAAGCAGAGCTAGATAGGGTAGGATCAGTTTACAAACAGTTTAGCCCTTATGGTGTAACGGGCGTTATCCTAATTGCTGAATCTCACATTTCCATTCATACTTGGCCCGAATATGGGCTTGTAAACCTCGATGTTTTTACTTGTGGCGACACTTCTAAGGTGGAAAGAGCTTTTGAACATTTTCTGGAAAAATTCAAGCCGGAGTCCTATAGACACTATGTACTGGACAGGGGTTAACTTATGGAATTTAGAATAAAGAATCAAATACTTCAACTCCTTGCACATGGAGAGAAGTCAGTATATGAGCTGATTGATAAGCAGGATGCTAGCTTACCGGAGTTCTTCAATCTTATTCAGGAAATGCAAAATGAAGGGTTATTATCCATGGAGGAAGGCAGAGCATCCATCTCAGAGAGAATGGACATCGATTCGGATATTGATAAGTTAAAGACCATTGAAGAGCAGGGGTGTAGTTGCTGTCTTACTTCAGGATACCAGATTGGTGGCTTTCTCCAGGAGGTGCAGGAAAAGTTCGAAAAGATCGCTGGCGGCCGACCTGAAGCGATTGAAGAATACGATCAGGGCTTTATATCTCCTCAGGATATCATGAAAAGAATTGCCTTTGTGTATGAAAGAGGAGACCTGCTTGGCTCCCAAATATTCGTTGCGGGAGATGATGACCTTTTCAGCATTGCTGTTGCCCTCACCGGCCTCCCCCAGAAGGTGTGGGTAGGAGAAATCGATGAACGACTGGTATCATTCATAAATGAGACTGCAGCCGAGTATGAACTGCCTGTGGAGGCAAACACGTTTGACATTCAATATCCACTACCTTCTGAAGTTAAAGGGAATTTTGATATCTTTGTTACCGACCCTGTGGAAACTTTACCGGGTCTAATCCTTTTTCTGTCCCGTGGAATTTCAGCTCTCAGAGGAAAGGGTTGTAGTGGTTATTTTGGGCTCACTACTCTGGAGGCGTCCCGCAAGAAATGGTTCGAGATTGAGAAACGTCTTCATGATATGGGTTTGGTCATAACTGATTTAAGGAGGAAATTCAGCGTTTACCCTCAAACGGATAACAATTTCTTCAGGTATCAGGAGAAACTCCCCATAATAGAAAAGATAGGAAGCAATGTAGATTATGACTGGTATAAATCCACCTTTTGCAGAGTTGAAGCGGTCGAAGAGCCGCAACCCATAGTCGAAGGTGAAATGATACTGGATGATGAAGTTTATAGAGATGATGAAAGCTGGGCCACTCCTTATTGAATTAAGAGTTATCATATCGAATTAAGTTGTGTGATCGTATGGGGTTAAGTGGTGTTAACTTATGCAGAACGTGGAAGATAAAACCATAACTGGTAAGGATATTGCTGACCGAATGAAGAAGGTCAAGAAAAAAATAGGAGTAATGAGTGGTAAGGGTGGAGTAGGTAAATCCACAGTAACTGCTTTACTGGCAGTCCACCTGGCCAGAGAGGGTTATAACGTGGGCGTGTATGATGTTGATTTTCTGGGTCCCAGCATACCCCGTCTCTACGGTATAGAGAGCAAAAAACAGGAAATGATAATGAGTGAAGAGGGGCTCGAGCCCGTTTTCACAGATAAACTGGGTATCAAGGTGCTCTCCATCCAGTTCCTCCTCCCCAGCAGCGAGTCACCTGTCTCGTGGAGAGGAGTAGCCATAAATCAGGCCATCAGATCCTTTTTGGGAGGAACTGCATTTGGGGACCTCGATTACTTGGTATTTGACTTCCCACCTGGGACCGGAGAGGCCCTGCTAACTGTGCTCGATTTTGTGGAGCTTGACGGCTCTCTAATGGTCACCATACCACACGACCTCTCGGAGATGGTGGTGGAGAAAGCGATCAAGATGTCCCAAAAGGTTGACACCGAAATCATCGGTCTGGTGGAGAACATGAGCTACTTCAAATGCCCCACCTGTGGGGATGAGACCAAAATCTTTTACGGAGAAGAGGTAGATGCATTGGCTGCTAAATACAATATCCAGAACGTGTTCAAGATACCCATAGACCTCAAACTCTCCAAATTCGCGGAAAGAGGAAGAATCGAAGACTTCAAGACTGATTATTTCCAGGATTTCAGTTTTTAGTTGTTTTAAAATATCTCTTTTTTATGCTAACTATCCGTAAATATGTTCTTTAAGGATCTGGAAACAGCCAGGACCAATCCGACCCCTATCAACAGGTAAAGTCCCACATACCATAGGGAGAAGGGTGAGCCAGCAGCTATTCTGGATGTGAGTATAGCAGGAAGTTCGGGGGAAGAGAACATTAAGGGGATTAACCCCACGATCAACAGAGAGAAAACCAGCTGAGCCCTTTCTCTGTCCCTGGAAATGGTGACAGAGAGGGCGGATATGGCCAGGAATATGAGGGAGATGGAGATGGAGATGAGTATGACCAAGGGTATGTTGGCAATTTCTATCCCATTCAGTATCAACAACAGTATCCACGTAGGGGTTAGGAGGGCAGTGAGTAGGACCGAGCTGAGCATCTTCCCCTGGATTATCTGCTGCTCCCCCATAGGAGTGGAAAGCAGAACGTGGGCGGTTTTTGTCTCTTTTTCTTCTGAGATCAGGTCTATGAACATTCCTGCAGAAGTGGCAGCCGTGGTTATGACCAGCAGTGGTATGAGCAGTATGTAGATGAATTCGTAGGTTATGGAAACACTCTCCGGGACCTCGATTTCCTTGAACTGGGAATTATAGGTTTCGAGTTCCAGTGATGAAGGTATATCGCGCATGGACCTCATTTTGTGCTCGTAATCCTTCAGCCCCTCTTTGAGTAAAAGCGAGGATTGGATTGCCTTGATCTCTTCTTTGGGCAATATGACCCGCACGAAGTTAGTGTCAGAGTATTTTTCTCGGGTTAAAAGAACCACGGAATCGATTCTCCCCTCGTAAAAATCTTCCAGCGCTGCATCAAGTGAGTCGTAGGTGCTGTAGGGATCAATGGTGTCTCTCAACACAGGTGCATCTCCTACGAGGCCCACTCTAACGTCCTTGTCTATGGCATAGCCAGTGGCTCCCGGGCTATACAGCACCAGAAGGCCGAAAGTGATGACAGATGCAAATAGGGCTACAAATAACTGTAACCCCACAATACTGACCAGTGTCCTCTCCTTGAAGGCCGATTTGAGGTCTTTCCACGCTATCTGCAGTATCATAGCAGCATCAACGCTCCATAATTATATGCGAAGTGCAACAGGCTGGAACAGGTCAGGGCATACTTGAAAGACCATCTCTTGATGATAACTGCGAACACCAGTATAGAAGTTACATGGATGACCAGCGGAATGACCAGATATTGAGCAAAGAGTAAATTGTTGAATTGGGTTACAACATTGAGGAAGGTAATCACTTTTTCTCCGACAAAGAAGCCTATCCCGCAGAGAAGAGCTGCCTTGTAGGCGTTGAAACCGTTTTTGTGGGCCACAAACACGGCACTGCCTTTGAAAATCTCTTCTACGGTAGCGATTATCAGCAGAAAAATTGGTATAGACCTTTCCAGAGGCATGACGAATAATACTGAAAGCAAAAGGAATTCTGCCATGAAAATGAACGGTATGGAGGCCATGGCGACTACTAAAGTATAATAATCTCTCTTTATCGCCCCACTAAGTATAATAAAAAACCTCTGAGATAAACTATGACTGGATATTACTTCTGGATTGAGCGCTTTGGAGGAGAGGTAGAGGAGCACTGCACCCATGGTGTAGAACTGGAAAGTAGCGAACAAGTACTCACTAATCCCCACACTCTCACCCTCGAACGTTGCCAGCATTAGGGTGATGGGTGAGACCTTGCTGACGGGGATGCTTCCCCCAAAGATTGCAGGGATAAATATGTAGGCGGTGACCATTAGGGATGAAGCCACAACCAGAAAAGTCATTTCCCGGTAGCTTCTGGAAATGAGGGCCAAAAACATCTGAAGGGTAGCGAAGAAGAATATTATGGGAATTATGTATATCAGAGTCATCAAGCTTCTATCGAAGAGGAATGCTACCATCAACACCGTAAATACTGAAATTGTTAGATAGGGCGCCATTTTCCCTATCAAGAGTTTTAATTCAGAAATGGGAGTGGAGAGGAGAACATCTATTTTTCTGGTAACTCTATCCTCAATTAGTGAAGATGAAAACACTTGAATGACGAAGTATGAGGGTATAATAAAAAAGAACGCATATACCATTTTCCCCAGTAGGCTGGGAGGTGAGAAATTGTCGGGGGTTCTGTACCCAGATTCAGAACTTGTTCCAACGGGATTATTGTCTTGTCCATTAGGTTTTAAAGCCTCGTCTTGGCTCTTGTCTCTTTTAATTTCTTCAGCTTTCTCATCTGTTGTCTTTTCCTTGGTTTGGCTCTGTTCCTGGGAGTCTTGCTGCTCGGATCCGTCTAACTGAGGTTGGTAGATTAGGTCTCTCTTCAGATACACGGAATCAACATATACTGGAAATGCTTTTTCTCCATATTTCTTGTAAAGGTCCCTTTCGAATTCGTTCTTCAGGTAGCTCCTGAGCTCGTCAGCTGCAGACCTGGATCTGTCTGTCTCAGTTAGCACCATGTACAGACTGGAGCTTCTACCCAGGTAAACATCGACTTTATCACTGTTAACGCTATCCACGCTTTTGGTGTGGTAATTGACAAACTCCTTTTCCGGTATGTTAAATGAACTTGCTACCGTGTAGAATCGCTGGTCGGACTTTAATCCCGAATCGATAGAGTGTTGAGTGAGAAAACCTGCAAAAATGGAAAGTAGAATGATAATAAAAAGAAATTTTTTGGAGTATTTTTTTGCCGACTTTTTAAGCTCCACCCTTGCAACTTTTAGCATTATCTGGTCTCTCCGCTTACCTGACCGAAACCAGTGGCGGATATGACTCTTTTCTTTCTGACCGTACTAACTGGCTTCTAAGCAGATATAACTCTTCGAATAATTCCTGCTGCTCAGGTTCTAATTCTGGGTAACAGTCGCTCTCAAAATCCATACCATGGGGACAGAGTCCAGAGATACAGGGAAAACAGTATCTGCTCTTGTATTCGTCTCTACAGGGCTTGCCCATAACCAAAACTGACATCCAGCTCACCACAATAATCATAATCATCTTGCTACTAATAAACTTTTTGGCCCCTTAAAAAACCTAATATATTTCTAATAACAATTATCATTATGCTCAATGTAAGCCACTTGAATAAAAATTATGGGGACTTCAAAGCCCTGCAAGATGTGAGTTTCAAGCTAAAAAAAGGTCAAATCCTCGGTCTCGTGGGAGAGAACGGAGCAGGAAAATCTACCATTATCAAGATACTTTCGGGTCTAATAGAGCCCAGCTCAGGGGAGGTGGAATACTTTGGTAAGGACTTCTTCTCCCACAGAGGAGAGATAAAGCAGCATATCGGCTACCTGCCGGAGACGGACTCTCTGTATGAGAACATGAGCCCGCTGGAGTATCTGGGTTTCTTTGCATCCCTCTACGATATATCATCAGATGAAGCGGAGGAAAAAGCTCGGGAGTTAATCAACATGTTGAATTTGCCTGAAAACAAATCTATAGGAGAGTTCTCCAAGGGGATGAAGAGGAAAGTTTCCATAGCAAGAACTCTGATCCATGACCCTGAAATACTAATCTACGATGAGCCCACGGGTGGATTAGATCCCTCAACATCATTATTCATCTCGGAGTTCATGAAAGACCTCACACAGGAAGGAAAAGGAATTCTATTCTCTGCTCACAACATGTATTATGTTGAGGCGGTTTGTGATGAGATTATTGTCCTCAAGGGCGGCAGGATACTCTATTATGGAACAGTGGATGCTTTGAGGCAGACGAAAAAGTATATTCTGCACTACCAGGAAAATTCGAAAGTAGAGTCCTTCGAAACCTCAGACGTCAGCGAGCTCAACTCCTTTATGAAATCCCTGACTGCTTCCGGAGGAAAAATAGTCAAGATAGATTCTCAGGTGGCTCGACTTGAAGATCTCTACTTCTCGATACTGGAGGAAAGCAGCTCATAAATAAATAAAATAAATAAAATAAACTTTACTTTATAGATATAAGGAAGAATTATCTTTTGATTCTCTCAGGCGTAAATCCTTTTTTAACCAATAGATCCTTTACCTTGTTGGTATGGTTCCCCTGTAACTCAATAGTGCCTTTTTTCACTGTACCGCCACAGGCAAGATTGGACTTCAGGTATTTTGCCAGGTCATCAATGTTGATCTCGCCACTATTAATACCCTGAACAATAGTTACTTCTTTACCGTATCTCCTTTTGTTGGTCTTTATAACAATCTGTTGCTGCTCTTTAGCTACTTCCTCACAAACGCACAAATCTCTGGGTAATCCACAAATGTTGCATACTTCCGGACTCATTTTCTATGTTTAACTTGACTACATTACATTTTAAACTTTCGGTATATATTAGAGAGGGTAACCCTAAACTAACATGAAAAGTCTGTATTATTCAGGCAGAAGAGTTACCTAGAAAACATGAGTATTGATTACTATAAGCTCATCCCCATCTTTATAAACAGAGATGTCTCCACTTTCGGAAACAACGACTGAAACTGCTTCTGTTTCTCGAGTTATTGCCGAGCAGGAGAGATGTCTTCCTCCTAAACCCTGTTTCAACTTCAACTCTTTTGTGTGGACTTCTATATACCGGCCAGCAGCCATAATGGTTCCCTGCTTGTCCACTACAAAGATCCCATCCAGCTGGGCAAACTCCATCACACTCTCCCATGTGGAGGGCTCGGTAATGTTGCGAACTTTTTCCGGGTGCCCTTCATATGGATTGAGAACCATTTGAGTAGATCTTTTGAGAACCTCGTTTACATCTCCGATAACAAAACCAGTACCCAGTATTCTTCCTTCTCTTCCTTTATGGGCTATATTGAGTGATATGTTTAAGATGGACCGGAAGACTTTGGGATCTATTCTTTCGCTGCATTCATCCACTGTTTTTTGTATCTCGCTTCTTTCTGGATCTACTATAATCACACCATTGATGGATTCTGTGCCGATAACTCCCACTACCGGCTCTTCTTCTTCGATCCCCCTAAAATAGAGCATGGTGGAGATATACTCCCCAGCATGTGAAAATTTAATAAACTTGTCTACCAGTTTTTTTCTACCCTCGTACTCGTCTCCTTCCATGTGGCTGAAAGCATCCAGCGCCATGGGGTAGCTTTTGGGCGCCATAAAAATCATTATTCCGTCTTCGGTTCTCTCTTCCACTTCCTGGTTAGATATGACCACTACGGCCTTGGAATTTACCTTTTTTGCCAGTTCAATGCCTTCTTTGAGAAGCAGTTGCAACATTAGTATATAATATAGCGGTGAATATTTTAAATTTTGCGTGTTTAAAATAAAAATTTGCATTAACAATAAAGGGCTACCTTAACACTTGATAAAGTAATTCACTATTCTAAACAGTATACATTAAAATTGAAGAGTGGTATTAAATCTTTTATATCAAAATACATAGAGATTGAATTACTATCAGATTCATCCTGTTAACCCATCATTGTTCAATCCTGAAAATTCGATCGGATGTGGTAAGCCGTATTCCATCCCATTGACTCACGCCAAGCTTTATACTGTACCGGCTTTGAACAGATGTGTCTACACATGGAGCAAAAAAATAATATAAATAAGTTGGTCATTATAGCTAAGATAGGTGAAATCTATGTTGAAGAGAGCATTGTTTCCGACTGATTTTTCACAGGTGGCTGAAGGAATTGTAAGATGGCTTCCCAATTTGAAACATATGGGTGTGGAGGAAGTTGTGCTGGTAAGGGTGATCAACCTCACCAAAGTTGTGGGAGTAACATCTGGTTTCAATGTGGACTCGTGGATAAAACACGAGGAAGAGGTAAGCGAGAAAGAACTATCAAAAATGATCGATAGATTAAAGGAGAATGGTATTGGGGCCAGGTATGTAACTCCTGTACCCAGAGGAGATCCAGTTGCTGAAGTAGTAAAGAGTGCAGAAGAACAAAATGCTTCCTTTATTGTAATTGGTTCGAAAGGTAAAGGCTTCCTCAAGGAAATACTCATGGGTAGCGTCTCCGAGGGAGTGGTCAGAAAGTCTAAGATACCTGTGTTGGTGGTTAAGCCCAAGTGTTTCAAAACGGAAAACGGCTCTTTCGAGTGTGAGATGCAGCGAGATCCCTTAGAAAAAATACTCTTCGCCTACGATTTTTCGGAGTACTCGCAGAGTATAATCAACTACGTTAAAGATGCAGCACTATCTGGAGGAAAGGAAGTAATTGTTCTAAACGTAGTGGAGAACAAAATGGACAAAGAAAAAGAATCTCTCTTGGAGTCTGCTGAAAAAGAGTTCGAAGACCAGGGAATAAAGACCAAAGTAGTAATAAAAGAGGGAAGTCCCTACAAGGAGATCATAAAGACCTCTAAGGAAGAGAATGCAAGTATGGTTATGATGGGCTCCAGAGGTCTGGGATTCCTGGGGGGAGCTTTTCTGGGAAGCACGACCGATTCAGTAGTCAGGCTCTCCGAAATTCCAGTATTCGTTTTCAAACATTAAACTCAAATGCTTGTCACCACTTCCAGAAAACCCAGTCAGAAGACCAGAACCTTTGCGAAGGTCATGGCGAAGTTCATGAACTGGGAGTATGTTTCCCGAGGGAAAGCCAACATTAAAGATTTTGAGGGAAAGCTTGCCCTGGTGGGGGAAAAAGGCGGGAACCCCAGTTCACTCAGGATATATACCACAGGAAAGCAGTATGATTTGAGTTTTAACGTAGGTGAAATAAAAAAAATTGACCTGGACCAGAGTCCGGTAATCTTTAGGGGAAAAACTCCTTTTAATCCCACTATTCTGGATGCCATATCTTCTGAAACCCGAATTAATTTTGATTCCCCCAAGAAAGTACTGGTCACCTCATCTGACGGATGGGTTCTGGATTTTAGATACCATCTGGAAAGTATTTTTAAACTCAAATTGTTCAGGGTGGATGAAGAGTAAAATGAGAGCTGAATTCACCCTGAAAGGGAAAGAGCCCCATCTAATTTATGAATCTCTTAGGATTGAGAGCAGGAAGGCAAACATTTATTTAAGGGAGGATGGGCTTATCATAAAGCTTAAAGCTGATAATGTTACTGAGCTAAGAGCGGCTATCAACGGCTGGCTCAGGCTAATAAAAATGTGTGAAAAAATGTTAGAGGTGCTAGAATGAAGGATTTACCACCCGATGCGCAAAATATGCTCTCTCAACTTC
The DNA here is from genome assembly GCA_964596255.1 of uncultured archaeon. GTDB lineage: Archaea > Halobacteriota > Archaeoglobi > Archaeoglobales > Archaeoglobaceae > JdFR-22. The sequence continues at coordinate 32,963 of CAZQTT010000009.1, read as the reverse complement.
AGCAGTTGCAACAGCAATTACAGTCGGTTATGAGTCAGAAAAGACAGGCAGAAGCCTACCAGCAGGAAGCGGAAGAAGCCCTGAATGAGGTCCAGGACGCCGGTGAAGGAGTGCCCATGTATAAAGCGGCTGGCAATGTGCTGGTTAAAGCCGACAAGGAGAAACTGGTCAGTGAGCTAGAAGAGAAGAAAGAAACTTATGGTTTAAGGGTTAAAACTCTGGAAAGGCAGGAAAATAAACTGCGAGAAAAACTGGAGGAATTGCAAAACAAGCTCCAGTCCATGTTCTCTTCTGGATCTGAACAAACTGGATCCGGGCAGTAAATAATCTTAAACCTTTGAACTCCTTTTTTTGTTTTCAGATAAAATAACAGTTTTAGTCTAAAGAAGAGAAAGTATTAAATAGACATTCTTTGAGCTTGGGGAAATGTATGACGAATAACGCATCAACTGAATGTGAAAAATATGATGTTATTATAATTGGTGCGGGACCCGGTGGTCTATTTTCCGCGTTTAAGCTTGCTGACCATTTTAACGTTGCTATCTTTGAGATGGGGAGAGATATTAACAAACGCAGCTGTCCCAGTGACCTGATAGAGAGCTATTGTAAAAAATGTGAGCCCTGTAATATAACCTCCGGTATAGGCGGAGCAGGTGGGCTATCGGATGGAAAATTAAATTTCGTTAACCCCGATTACCCCTCGAGCTATACTGTAGGAGGCAACTTTCTGGGTCTGGTGAATAAAAAATACCTCATGGAGAAGATGAAAGAAGTTGACGATGGCTTCCAGCGTCATGGTGCTCCAGACGAAACCTATGGGCTTGAAGATGGTAGAATAAGCGAGCTGGTAAGGAAATCCAATGCGGCCGGCATTGAATTTGTCCCTCTGATACAGAGACATGTGGGTAGTGATGAGCTGCCCAAAGTTATCAAGAGCATGGAAGACGAGCTGAAGGACCACGGCGTCAATATCTTCACCAAGACTACTGTAACTGATATTGATCCCATCGAAAAGACTCTGTTGACAGAGGACGGCAGAAAATTTGCTTACGATTATCTTATAATTGGAGTAGGAAGAGGTGGAGCTGCATGGCTGGAGCAGTGGGCTCTGGAATACGGTATTGAAGTGAATAATGTATTCGATTCCAAAGCAATTGATGTGGGAGTGAGAGTGGAGGTCCCTGCTTCCATTATGGAGGAGATCACCACCAAGGCCTATGATCCCAAGTTGAGAGTCACCACCAAGAAGCATGACGACTACGTTAGGACTTTCTGTACCTGTCCTCAGGGATGGGTGCTTCGAGAGGACTACGGAGAGTTCTGTTTAGTCAATGGGCACAGCAAGGCGAAAGTGAAGACCAACAACTCTAATTTTGCTCTTCTGGCACATTATAACTTCACCGAACCTTTTGAGTATCCCAACGAATGGGGGAGAGATCTCGCCCGGATAACTACCAAACTGGGAGGAGGAAACCCTCTGGTCCAGAGATTAAAGGATTTGAGACTGGGAAGAAGAAGCACCGACAGCAGAGTCCAGCTCAACCGACTGGTCCATCCCACACTGAAGTCAGCCATACCGGGGGATATAAGCCTGGCCTATCCGGGAAGAGTGATCGATGACATCGTGGATGCCCTGGAGCAGCTGGATAAGGTCATACCCGGCGTTGCCGACGACTCCACACTGCTCTACGCCCCAGAGATAAAGTTCTACTCCTTGAAGTTAAAAGTGGATTCAGAGATGCGGACCAATCTCCATAATTTGTATGCGGTTGGTGACGGAGCAGGTATAAGCAGAGGAATAGTAGGAGCAGCCGTAACCGGGTTAATAGCCGGGGAAAGCATCCTGAGAAGAGGGAATGGCTCCGAACTGGAATAATAAGGTTGAGCACAGATTAGCATTTAGAGACCAAATTAGCACTTATAGTGCTCCCTAAACTTTTTGACCCCCTTGAAGTTAAGCACTCCTTCATCTGAGACCTTTACGATGAAGTGATAGTCGTAATTAACTTCGTGGACTTCCACGCACACTTCCTGTAAAGACGATTCAACGTCATTCTTTCTCATTCTGTCCACCCACACCTCAAAGTACACAACTGCTCTTTTCCAATTGGATTATAAAATTAGTGATTTTAGAAAGAAATAAAGAATTATAGATCTATTTTCGCATTACTGAAAAAGTTAAAAAAGCAGTTTCATACTGTCTTTATAATGTCTGAATCAACAGTAATCAAATGTGAGAGCATTATTGATCAGAGGATCAAAGAGTTTGAGACTCTGGGTAATAAAGGAAGAGTGATCTTCGATTTTTCCCCCTTTATAGAGCTTGAGGTCGAGGCTACACTCCAATCGGAGCTGGCATTCTGCATATCCACCGCCAACTCCTCGGCAATTGCTGGCTTGAAATTCCAGAAGGCGTTAGAGGATGAGCACCTTGACGATATAACCACAGAACAGCTTCAAAGGCTCTTAAAGGATTCGGGAGTAAGATTTCACAACAGAAAAGCAGGCTACATCAGGGAAGCCATGGATAATTTTCCATCTATCCAGGGAGCCCTTGAAGGAGAAGGTTCCAGAGATTATCTGGTCAAGAATGTTAAAGGGCTGGGACTTAAAGAGGCAAGTCACTTCCTGAGGAATATAGGATTCATGGATGTGGCTATAGTTGACCGCCATATAATTAAATGCCTAATCGAAGAAAGTCATTTAGATAACTCCAGCATGAATTCTCGGAAGTATGTCGAGTGTGAAAAAGCACTAAATTCCATGGCCGAAGAAAAGGATGTTTGTGTTGCAGAGCTGGACCTCAAGTTGTGGTACGACAAAACAGGAAAAATACTGAAGTAGTTTTTAATTAAAAAGAATGTTTGAAGAGTGGTAAGGTTTATGAAAGGACAGCTGAAAGACCTGCTGATGAATAGGGACTATGAACCTCTTATCCAGACAGAGGACCTCAAAAAAGTGTGTAAAGAGCTTATCACTTTTCTCTATGGCGAAGACCTGTTGATCTACAGGGCAAGTGAAGCCCTGGGACTGGTATGTAAAAAGGAGGAACAGGAGCAGGAGGAGGGGGGAGAGCACGTAAAGAACATCTTGAGAAGGCTTTTCTGGCATCTAAACGATGAGAGCGGGGCTTACTGCAGGGGGGCTCCTGTAGCCATTGGAGAAATCGGAAGAAATACCCAGCATTTTGAGTATTTTAAGAACATGACCGTATCCCTGCTGGATAATGAAGAGGTTGAAACCGAATTTGTGATCTATGCTCTGGGGAGAGCAGCCAAAAATGTAAAGGATGCGTACCCCAATCCGGTAGAGAAACTTCTATCCCTGCTCAATCACCAAGAACCCAAGATAAGGGGTTATGCGGCCTGGGCACTGGGTGAGCTTGGTGCTGAAGAAGCCGCAGAAAAGTTGGAGGTACTCTTAAAGGATGAGAATGTAATTCTGATTTACCAGGGAGAGTTTAGAGATATGGCTGTCAAGAAAATAGCACAAGAGTCCTTGCGCAAAATAATTCAGAGATGAAGTTCAGAGATGAAGTTCAATATTATATCTCTTGAAGCTTTATTGAGTAGGGAGCTTGAGGACTGTGAGACCGTTTTGGATCTGGGGTGTGGGAATAACTCCCCAATCCAGTATTTTAATATAGATTACTCTCTGGGAGTGGACGCGTTTGAGCCCTATTTAAAAGAAAGTAAAAGTAGAGAGGTTCATGATGATTATATCAAGGCCATTCTAACCCATGTCGATTTTAAACCCAATTCATTTGATGCAGTTCTACTGCTTTTTGCTGTGGAGCATATGAACAAAGATAATGGAAAGAAACTACTGGAGAAAATGAAGAGATGGGCCAGAAAGAAGGCTGTTATAGCAACTCCCAACGGTTATATCAAGCAGGAAGCCATTGACAACAATCCCTTTATGGAGCACAGATCGGGCTGGACTGTGGAAGATCTTGAAGAGGAGGGTTTTAAGGTAAATGGTCTTTATGGATGGAATAAAGTGGGTGATAAGCTGATTAACAATGAAGAAAGCATATTATGGCGCAGATTAGCTGATTTAACTCAACCTATGACTTATTTTTACCCCAGGAAGGCTTTTCAGCTGTTTGCTGTTTATTACAAAACTGGTTATATCGAAAAATAGAGAAATTGCTTGAAAACTCTATATTAGATCTACAGCCCCAAAATGGAAAATAGTTTGAGGCAAATAAGAATAAAAAGATGTTAAGCTGTTTTAAAACGAATTCACAGACAGAAATTAATACCCAAAATTATTAAGTATTTACACCCTTTCAATCTCTAGGGGAGCAAGAGATATGAGGATGATATTCAAGAGCTTTATGGTTTTGCTGGCAATCGCTTTCTTTCTGGGCCAGGTATCTGCTGCGGAGTGGTCAACTGAGATTGTGGATCAGGGAGAGTGGATCGGCTGGTCAACCTCTATTGCCGTTGACTCTGAGGGCAACCCTCACATCAGCTATTATGATGTCTACAACGAGGATCTGAAATACGCTAAGTGGACCGGCTCTGAGTGGGATATTCAAATCGTTGATTCGCAGGCTAATGTAGGTATTGATACCTCTATTGCCGTCGATTCTGAGGGCAACCCTCACATCAGCTACTACAATGTTTCTGGACAGAACCTGAAATACGCTAAGTGGACCGGCTCCGAATGGGACATCCAGACCGTCGATTCTGAGGGCAAAGTAGGCAGCTCCAGCTCAATATCCTTGGACTCTTCAGACACACCCCATATCTCATATAGAGATATGGCGAATAAAGACCTTAAATACGCCAGGTGGTCCAGCTCCGAGTGGATTACGGATACTATAGATTCTCAGGGAGATGTAGGAAAGTATATTACTTCTATCGCTATCGATTCTGGAGATAACATCCACGTCAGTTATTATGATGCTACCAATGAAAACCTCAAGTATGCTTCACTTTCGGGTGGCGGTTGGAGCATTCAGACCGTTGACTCTCAGGGTAATGTAGGAGTAGGCAATTGTATAAGTATGGACTCATCTAACAACCCCCACATCAGTTATTATGATGCTACCAATGAAAACCTCAAGTATGCTTCACTTTCGGGTGGCGGTTGGAGCATTCAGACCGTTGACTCTCAGGGTAATGTAGGAGTGGGCACCTCACTGGCTATTGATCCATCGGGTAATGCTCACATCGGTTACTTTGACGGTACCAACAAGAATCTCAAGTATACTATGTGGACTGGCTCCCAATGGATAACAGAAACTGTAGATTCAGGAGAATCAGTGGGCCAATTCCCCTCACTCGCCTTAAGCTCCGAATACGTTCACATAAGCTACCACGACACCACCAAAGAGGCATTAAAATACGTTAGAGCATCACTATCGGAAGTCACTTCCCAAACACCACAGCCAACCGCGACCCCTGAAAAAACAGAGGAACCCGACACCACACCCTCAAAAACCGAAACAGCGACAGAAACCGAAACAAAGACAACAGAACCTGAAGGAACTGCGACAGAAACCGCAAAGCCTGAAGAGACCCGCACCCGCATACCCACTACCACTATGCCCATTAAACACGTAAAAACTCCATCAGTTCTGGGTAAAACGAAGACACCTACTCCTGAGCCAACAGGAACCGAAACAGGGCCCAACTCGATTCCGGGGTTTGAAATTCTACTGGCTGTTGCGGGCTTGATAGGGGGAGTCTATCTGTTGAGGAGGAAGTAACTTTTTACGTTGTTCCACTAAATCTTATTCCTCATATCTTATTTCCTAATTGAGTTGTGAGGAATTGATTGGAACTGTGAGGAACTATTAACTCCCAAAAATTGTTCAAGCAATTGTTAAAATTATCATTATTTAGGTTATAATAGGATAGTTTTGATAAATCGGAATGTATTTTTAATTGAATTCTAATTCTCATTTGGTCTTTTGGCTTCTAATCTATGAAATAAGGAGGCCATAAAATATAGGGGGTGTAGAGGTGATGAAAAGATCAAGATTCGAGATTATGGTGGATATACTTTCATGTGCTAAAGATGGTTCCAATAAAACACGGATCGTTTATGGCGCCATGATAAATTTCAGGATGGCTGAAGAGTACCTGAAAATTTTGATCGAAGCGGAACTGCTCACAGCCTATCTTGATAACAATAAAACGTTATTTAAGACTACAGATAAGGGAATGGAGACTTTAGAAAAGATTAAAGCTCTTTTTGAATTGAACCCGGTTAAAGAATTGGGTTGGGGAGAAGGTGAGACCTAAGGGTAAGGGTTGGCAGCAAAGGAAGGTAATTACATAATCAGACCTCTCCCCTAACAATTGATTGGTTTGAATATATTTATAGCATGATGAAATCTTGATTCGAAACTTAATTCAGTAACAAAGTTCAGTAACAAAGTTCTGTCATGGATAACAATAAAGAATAAAGAATAAAGAATAAAGAATAAAGAATAAAGAATAAAGAATAAAGATGTAAATGAAAAACTCGTTTTCTGTGGTACCTGGTTAGGTCAAGTGAACTATTTCAGGTGAACTATATTTTTATCCATCCATCACTCCAGGAGTAGATTTCGCCCCCACTCCTTTCCTCGCTGGGCGTAATATCCCCTTTGATCTTGATCACTCCACCGCTCATATCATCTCCCACCCAGTGACCAGCATTTCCTTCAACCAGTACCTCTCCCCCGCTCATCTTCTCTCCCAGTATATCTCCAGCATTCCCTGATATCTTTATCAGTCCGTCTCTCATTTCCATCCCTGCCCAGTTCCTCACATTCCCTTCTATCGTTATAGTGCATCCGTTGTTCTTTTTTCCCACGCAGTTGCTCATATTGCCTCTGGCCAGAATCTCCCCACCTGTGGCTTCGGTTCCAAGGTAAAGTGCCCGATTACCCTTCACTTTTAGCTTGCCTCTGGAATGCCTGAAACCCAGTCCTGACACCCCGTAGTAGTTGTGGAGGCCGAGGCTGAGCACGTCATCTTTCGTTATTGTTCTGGAGTACATGCCTGAAATGAATGCACCCAGGAGCCCTCCTTTAACGTAGTTGAACAAGACCTCATTAAATAACCGCTCTACTTCTCTAAGAGATATGGTGTATTCTTCTACCATTCTGATGCCGTAATCGAACATCTTATCCAGGTATTTGAACCTCCATTGAGGGAGGTCTCTGACCTTCTTCACGTACTGTTTGGATATTTCGTGCAGCTTGTCAAAATGGGATTCAATCTTCTCCTCGTATTGTTTTTTCCTTTGCTCTTTATTCCCCTGTTCGCTCTTAATGTTTAACAGGTGGGGGTTCTGGTGGAGCAGTTCTCTAATGTCGGCCATAAACCTTGTCCACCAGACCTCTGGTGTTTATGAGGTTCTTATCCAGTGCCACCTCATCAGGGCTCAAACCGATAGCCAGACCCACGAGCTGGGTCACATGGATAACGGGTATCTTTTCCTTTTTTAAAGAGAATTGAGTGGTCTCCAGAGCATAATGGCACAGGGGACAGATGGTGGAGATGCAATCTGCTCCACTCTCTCTGACTTCCTTCAGGATTTTCTCCACCATAGCTTTTACTATCCCTCCCTCGGTCAGGGTGAGGGGGGCACCGCAGCAGTCAATTTTCCGGGGATAATCGGCAACTTCACAACCAATGGTCTCCAGCAGCCTTTCAAATGATTGAGGGTTCTCTGGATCATCAAATCTGGTTATTTCAGGTGGTCTTAAAAGCTGACAACCATAGTAGGGGGCCACCTTAATACCCAGCTCTTTTTCTACAAAACCCTTCAACTTATCCAGGCCGAAGTCATCCACAAGAACTTCTAGAATGTGCTTAACCTTTGATCTCCCTGAATACTCTCTGTTTATCTCCTGTAGTATTTTATTTGCTTTCTCTTTTTTGCCGTTTCCGTTTTCAAGGGCTTTTTGGGCCTTTTTGGTGGTCAGGAAACAGCCGGAACATATGGTCACCAGATCAGCACCCAGCCCCTCTGCAAGAGCAAGATTTCTGGCATTGAGGGCCAGCCACACATCTTCATTGTAATCTTCGACATTATGGGTTCCGCAGCAATTTTCTTGTTCCATATCCACCAGTTCGATACCCAGCTTTTGGGTCACATTTAAGGTGGATATGTGATACTCTACGGATGTTGATTTGGAAGAGCAGCCCGGGAAATAAGCATACTTGAGGTTAGAATTGGAATTGGAATTGGAATTGGAATTGGAATTGGAATTGGATTCACTCATTCGCATCACCTGCGATCTCAAATATTTTCTTTACTTCATCCGCACCGGGAGCTTTTTGGGGAATGAATTTTAATTTGCCTTTCCTCAGCATCTCCAGGACAACTGGCAGGGGAGTAGTATTTATGGCCTTTATCCCCTTTACTTCCAGGACCAGCAGTATCTCTGGCAGCTCCCCGTATTTCTTGATTAGCTTTGCGAAGGATTTAGTGGCTTTGGGCGCACCTTTTTTCTTCACGGAGAGCTTTCGGGCAACATCCAGAACTTCAGCGGGATTAACATCTCGAGGGCATCTATAGCATTTATAACAGGTTGCGCATAACCATATAGGATGTGAATAAACTGATTCACCGTTTTGAGTGGTAGCGAGAACGATTTTCCTGGGATTGAATCTGGAATCAATCTGGGCCACCGGACAATCGCCAGTACAGGTTCCGCATTGATAACATTTGTCCGAATCGAGTCCAAATTTTTTAAGTTGTTGTGATAAACTTTCCATTATTATTCCTCCTGGTGGTAAACGGGCTCAGATTATAACCTTTCTGTCTTGAACATAAATTCCAAACACTTTTAAACACTTCCACGCCTGTTCCACACACTTGTTAAACACTCTCACTCCTCTTTACCAAAACTTTTTAAAGTCATATTAAACCTTCATGATTTATGGTGATGGATAAACTCATATTTAAATCTAAAGTCGAAGATGGTGATATACACTTTGAACGAAAGTCACATCTCACCACAAGGACTTTAAAGTATTGGAAAGATCTTTGTACTGGTTGCGGGCTGTGTAAGGATGTGTGCCCGCAAGAGTGCATTGAGCTCAACCCACCATCTTCAAAGGGTAAAGACCCGCTTATAGTAATAGATCTGGACGAATGCCTCCTGTGTGGAATATGCAGTGAGGTTTGTCTTTTCAACGCCATAGAGGTGCTGGAAAATGGTGAAGCAATAAAACACATTGAAGGCACCCCGCATTACTCTCTAATCTATGAAGTTGATGTAAGCAAGTGCCCTTCGGATTGCAAGGAGTGTGAACTGGCTTGCCCCAGGGGAGCCATAAACTGCCAGGAAGGTTTTAAAAGAGACAGTAGAAAGTGCATCTATTGTACCAGCTGCGCTATAGCCTGTCCTGAGGACGCAATAATTGTAGAGAAGGTGTTTTCAGGGGAAATAACTGTAGACACAGATGAATGCCAGACCTGTGGAGTTTGTGTGGATATATGTCCTACAAACGCTATTTATTTCCCTAAACTGGAATTGGGACAGGATGTAGAGAGGATTAAGGTTGATGAGGAAAAATGTATATATTGTGGTGCCTGTGAGCAGGCTTGTCCAGTGGATGTGATCAATGTCTCCAGAAAAAATGCAAGTTACACCGTCAAAGAAAAGAATCCCTGGACCAAAACTCATGAAGAAGCTTTTAAGAAGCTTATCACGAGGTGACTTATGGAGTTAATAGTTGATGAAAACCTGTGCACTGGTTGCGGAAACTGCGCAATTGTGTGCCCGGTTAATTTCCCCATGCACCATAACGGTAAAAAAGAGATAAGGATAGAAGGAGGTAAGATCAGGGTAATTGGAGAACTGTGCAATGGTTGCGGATTATGTGTAGAATCGTGCCCTTTTAAAGCCCTTTCTTTAAGTATCCTGGAATCAGAAGAGCGCGAATGGTCACAGAATATATTCGAATCTGTAGAAAGTGTCGAAACTGTTGCCAAAGAAACCAGGCTGGACCTCAACCCCAGGCTGGATGAAATATACGGTAATGCCAGTAGACCCTTCTCTACTGGCTTATTGAGGTGGATATTTGAAGGGGAAGAGGTAGATATTGGTCTGATAAGAAATTTCATCCTGGATTACGATGAGAAGGGTAATGTATTTGAAATATTGAATGATCTGATCATCCAAAAAGACCTCTGTTCACTCTGTGGTGCTTGTGTTGCTGTTTGTGATGAGAACGCCATAGACATCGTTGATTATTCACCCCAGTTGGTGGGAGAATGTGTAAACTGTGCTTCTTGCTACTTTATCTGCCCCAAGACCAGAATATTCAAAGAGTATAAATCAATGAAACCCATGGAAGAAGAAAAAATACTCTCCATCAGGAGTCTCAAAAAAGACATTTTATCAGCGTCAACCCATGGTGGAGGTACAACCACTTTACTTATTTATGCCCTGGAAAAGGGAATTATAGATTGTGCTATTGTGATGAAGGATAACACTCCTACTCTGGCTACAAAGTCCGAAGACATAATAGAAGCTGCGGGAATAAAATTCGGTATTTCACCCAATGTTTCCAAGCTTCACGAAGCTATAGATAAGGGTTATAAGAAAATTGCTCTAATAGGAGTACCCTGTAATGTTACTGCCTCCAGGACAATCCAGTCTATTGGACTGGAGGAGCTGAAGCTGATAGTTGGTGTTTTCTGTCCCAGGGGAACTCACCCCGAGATTGGTACCCCTCTGGCATGTCAATTCTGTACTGATCTGACTGCAGAGCTGGGAGATATCTCCATAGGGGGTATAGGATCTTCCAAAGGGTGGAGAACTGTCATAGTCAGAACTGAGATCGGTGATGAGTTGTTACAGGATGCTATAAGAGAAGGATATATTCAAACTACAGAAGTTCCCGGTGAAGGAATGGACAAAATAGAGAAGATGTCACAGAAAAAGAAAGTCAAAGGAGAAGGAAAGAGGGAAGAAGCATCCCATAATAAGAGTAAGATGGAAAGTGGTTGATATGGGCTCAAATGGAAATGGAGATGACTCTCCCCGGGTCGGTGTTTTCGTTTGCCATTGCGGTAAGAATATCGGGGAGTCCGTGGATGTAAAGAATGTGGCAGAGTATGCAAAAACTCTGGATAATGTGATTTTCGCTAAAGACAGTTCATATACCTGCTCAAATACGGGTCAGGATGAGATAAAGGATGCCATAAAAGAGCATAACCTGAATAGAATTGTGGTTGCAGCCTGCTCACCCCGTATGCACGAATCGACCTTCAGAAAAACTATAGAAGAAGCTGGATTGAATCCTTACGTTCTGGAGTTTGCCAATATAAGAGAACAGTGCTCCTGGGTTCACATGAGAGACCCCAATGCCACAGAAAAGGCTAAAGCACTGGTGAGGATGGCTGTTGCCAAATCAAGATACTTAACTCCGGTGGAAAGAAGAAGGTTGACGGTTAACTCTACAGCACTTATTATTGGCGGTGGAGTTACTGGTATTCAGGCTGCTCTCGATCTGGCCGAGCAAGGGATAGAGGTCTATCTGGTGGAAAAATCAACCTCACTGGGAGGCCACATGGCCCAGCTGGACAAAACTTTCCCCACCATGGACTGCTCTATCTGTATCCTGGGTCCCAAAATGGTTGATGTTACCAAGCATGAAAATATCCATGTTCTCTCTTACTCAGAAGTAGAAGACATCAGAGGTTATGTGGGCAACTTTAAGGTTAAGATAAGGAAGAAAGCCCGCTATGTCAAGGACAATTGCACTGGATGTGGAGTATGCAGCAACTTCTGTCCCATTGAAGTCCCCAGCGAGTTTGATCTGGGGATATCCAATAGAAAGGCCATATATGTTTCCTTCCCTCAGGCTGTTCCCCTGATATATACTATTGATTCCGATCACTGTATTGGTTGTGGCTTATGTGAAAGCGTGTGCGACCCTGAAGCCATAGACTTCACTCAGAAGGATGAAATCTTGGACATTGAAGCGGGAGCTATAATACTGGCCACTGGCTATGATATTTATGATATCAGCAAGATTCCTGAATACGGCTACGGTAGATACCAGAACGTCATCAACTCCATGGAATTCGAGAGAATGGTGAACGCCTCCGGACCCACGGAAGGAAAAATAGTGAGGAACTCGGATAATAAAGAGCCCCAGAAAGTAGCTTTTATTCAGTGTGTGGGTAGTAGGAGTGAAAAACACAACAAATACTGCTCCGGAATCTGCTGTATGTACTCCTTAAAGCACACCCACCAGATAAAAGAGAAGAACCCTGATGCCGATGTCCATGTGTTCTACATGGATCTAAGGGCGGTTGGAAAGGGTTATGAGGAGTTCTACTGGTCTGCAAAAGATAATGGAGTTAAATTTGTGAGGGGAAGGCCCAGCAGAATTGTAGAAGATAAAAATACCGGAAACCTCCGCATCTTCGTTGAAGACACTCTGGAAGGTAAGAGCAAGGAGATGGAGTTCGAAATGGTGGTGCTGGCTCCCGCCATAGTCCCATCCAACGTGGAAAAGATCAAGAGACTGCTCAACATATCCACTTCTGCAGATAATTTCTTTATGGAGGCTCACCCCAAGCTCAAGCCTGTGGATGCCATCACTTCAGGTGTATTTCTGGCCGGTTGCTCGCAAGGTCCAAAAGACATTCCTTCTGCTGTTGCCCAGGGAAGTGCTGCAGCAAGCAGAGCGACTACCTTGCTGGGTAAGGAAGTAGAGATCGATCCCCTTACTGCTTACATCGACCCCGAGAAATGCATAAAATGTGATATCTGTAAAGAGGTCTGTGACTTCAATGCTATAGAGCTGACATGGAAGGACGTTAAGGTTAAGGAACCTGTCTGCACAGGTTGTGGTGCATGTGCCGCTGCCTGCCCGTCCAAAGCCATCCAGGTGAGGAATTTCACCGATGCTCAGGTATCCGCCCAGATAGAAGAAGCTTTTGAAGAAGAAGAGAGGCATCCTCGACTTCTGGCTTTCCTGTGCAACTGGTGCTCCTATGCAGGAGCCGACACCGCCGGTCTAGGGAGGTTGCAGTACCCATCCAACGTGAAAGTGATCAGGGTCATGTGCAGCGCAAGAGTTGACCCCCTATTCGTTATCAAGGCGTTTGCACACGGAGCAGATGGAGTGCTTGTTGCTGGCTGCCATCTGGGAGATTGTCACTACATAAACGGGAACTACAAGGCCAAAGGAAGGATGGAGAAGCTCCAGTACCTGTTGGAAGAGTTTGGGATTGAGAAAGATAGGTTGAAGGTGGAGTGGGTTTCTGCTTCAGAAGGAGATAAATTTGCCACCACCATAAGAGAATTCACCCAGAAACTAAAAGAGATGGGTGATCTGAAGGAGAAAGAAGATATTTCTGAGCTGGGAGAAAAGCTTGAAGATGAAGATGTAGGTGTAATTGATGAAGCTCATTCTTAAGAACGGAATTGTCTACGATCCTGCGAATGGAATCAATGGAGAGAAGATGGACATATGCATAAAAGATGGCAAGATCGTGGACAAGATCTGGTTCGGAGCCAAAACAATTGATGTTAATAACAAGCTGGTCATGCCCGGCGGGTTTGACATTCATGCTCATATTGCAGGTGGTAAAGAGAACATCGGAAGAATATTCAGACCGGAAGACAGCTTGAAGAAGCACTACAAAAAGAAGAACGGTTTTAGAGGCGGCTCAGGGAATTCAGTACCTTCTGTATTCTCAACAGGTTATGAATATGCAAGAATGGGATACACTACGGCGATTACACCTGCAATGCCTCCCCTATACGCCCGACATACCCATCACGAGCTCAACGACATCCCTATTATCGACAAGATGGCATTCCCTCTCTATGACGGGAACTGGTTTGTTATGAGGAGCATAGCAGAAGGTAATGAAGAAGCCCTGCAAAGCTATGTTTCCTGGCTCCTCCAGGCCACCAAAGGGTATGCAGTTAAGATAGTCAACCCCGGAGGTACCGAAGCGTGGGGATGGGGAAAGAATATCAAAGAGCTGGATGAGCAGGTTCCTTTCTTCAATGTAACCTCCAGAGAAATAATAAACAATCTGGTGAACGTTTGTGAGCAGTTGAAGCTCCCTCATTCTGTTCACATCCACGGCAACAATTTGGGAAATCCTGGAAACTTCGAAACAGCCCTGCAGACCATAGACTCCATTAAAAACGTCAGTGCCAAAAATGGTAGACCGGTTTTGCATCTAACTCATCTTCAATTCTTCTCTTATGGTGGAGATTCATGGAAGACTTTCGGCTCTGGAGCTGAAGAAGTGGCCAAAAGCGTGAACAAAAGAGATGTCAGCATCGACACCGGAAATGTACTCTTCGGAGACACCACTACCATGACCGCCGATGGCCCTCTGGAATACTCTCTGCACAAACTATCCAAACTGAAATGGGTGAACAGGAATGTTGAGCTGGAAACGGCCCCGGGATTAACTCCTGTAGTCTATTCCCCTAAATCACCTGTGAACACCGTACAGTGGGCAGCAGGACTGGAACTGGCCCTGCTGGTGGATAGTGATAAATTAGTTCTTACCACCGACCATCCCAATGGTGGACCGTTCACCCGCTATCCAGAGCTAATGGCTATGCTGATGAGCAAAAAACTCAGAGATATTACAGATGTACATCAGGTGATCGATAAGAGAACGTCTCTTCCAGCCATAGATCGGGAGCTGGGATTCTATGAAATCGCTCAAATAACCAGAAGCAATCCCGCCAGAGTGATAGGATTGAACAATAAAGGGCACCTGGGCAAGGGGGCAGACGCAGATGTTGCAGTTTATGACCTGAATCCTCATGAAGTAGATTCTGCAAATTACGAGCAGATGGTGAAAGCACTTTCCGATGCCTACTTGACCATAAAGGGTGGCAGAATTGTTTGCAGAGAAGGAGAGATAGTAGATCAGTTCAAGGGTGACACCTACTGGGTCAACTCCCAAACTGATAAGGATATTCACCAGGAGCTGGACGAATACTTCAAGAAGTATTATTCTGTGAGCCTCTCAAATTACAGTATCAAGGAAGAAGAACTGGCCAAAAGCAAAGCTATTTCAGTTTAGGTGAAGTGAAGGTGAAGTGAAGGTGAAGTGAAGGTGAAGTGAAGGTGGTTGAATGCTTCTGAAACTCAAAGAAACTCCTGAAATTGTACTTGATGTAGAGGGTATTTTGCCTCAAACTGTCCATAAGAAGAGCAGAGAGGATGTAGAGAAGATAAAAATACTTCACGGCAATAAATATGTAGATCTGGGCGACTTTTTTGACGTCAATACTGAAGGAGATGGGCTGATCTTTGAAGGAGACCTCAGGAAGGTAAAGAGGATAGGCTGGTCCCTAGAAGAAGGCGAGATTCTGGTCAAAGGAAATGCAGGTATGTATGTGGGTGCTTTTATGCAGGGCGGTAAGATAATGGTAGAAGGAGATGCTGGACCATTCTCTGCCCTGAATATGGGTGGCGGAGAGCTTATCGTCAAGGGAAATGTAGGTGATTACCTCGGCGCCTCTTACAGAGGAGAATGGCGTGGTATGAGTTCAGGTAAAATACTGGTGGAAGGAAACGCTGGAATGGAAGTGGGCAGCCACATGAGAGATGGGGTTATTATAATAAGAAATTTTGTTGACTCTTTCTGTGGTACTAGGATGTCCGGCGGCATCATTTTTGCTAATAAGGCCAGTATCAGGGCCGGAGCAGGGATGAAATCGGGGAACATAATTGTAAATGAAACTTTAGAGCTTCTACCTGGATTCTACCTGGAAGGGCAGATGACCCCCAATATTGAAGACGAGATGCTTAAAGATGATTATAGTGTCTATTCAGGAGATCATGCCGAAAGAGGAGCCAAAGGACAATTATTCGTGCACAGCTTCTCATTCTGATTCCATGCTTATTTTTACCATAGAATTTTTAGGCTAACCGAAAAGTTAAAATAAAATTGAATACATATTCTTTAATGGTGGGATAATGCAACTCAGAGATAGGGTTCTTGAGCTGGTAAGGAAAAAATGTGAACAAGAGGATGCAAAGTTGAGAGTTTACGAGATCGCCAGGCTTCTTGATGCAAGTAAAAAGGATGTTGCTGAAACAATAGATCAACTCGTGGAGGAAGGAACCCTCCAATACATAACTTCTCCCTGCGAATCTTCTTATATTTGCCCCGTGATCAGTAGAAACGAGCTATTCAAGAGAAAGGTGGTAAATTTTGTCAGAGAGAGTGGAAGAACCGAGATCACCCAGATGTCAAGGTTACTTGCAGAAAGCAGAGACGAAGTAGGCGAGATCGCCAGTGCTTTAGTGCAGGAAGGCAAAATAAGATTTGCAGGCGAAGGAGGTAGCTCCTGGATAGAGGCGACATAACTCAACTACTGACATAATTCACCTCTTTTATTTTTTATATAATTTGGTGTGGAATTAGTTTTGGTCTGTTTTAAGGCCCAAAAAGCGTTTACAATGTGTTATCCGGAGTGTTTCCACATAGGAGGGTAAATCCCTCTATCCATCACAACTCTGGATATGTCTACTGCTATACCGTTCTTCATGTTCAACATATCCATGTCACTGACCATGCTTTCCCCCAGAGCTACCAGCTCATTCTTCAGGGTGAAAATAGCCACTACATCCCCTTCGTTGATCCCTTTCTCGATGTAGTTAACTCCGGGGGCGTTAAGATTTGCTCCGTGGCATAGAGCATCGACTGCCGAATCTTTGACCAGTATCTTGGGCATATCACTTACTGCTTTCTCCATTGGATGTATAATCTGACGGAGATATTTTCCTTCACCTTCTTCTTTCCAGAACACATAAGCATCTTGGAGTTCCTGCAGGGTAAAACAGAGGTCTTCGGTGAAAATTCCTGTCCTCGTCCTTCTCAACTCCTGCATGTGGGCTCCGCTACCCAGAATTTCTCCGATATCGTTGCAAAGGTTTCTGATGTAGGTTCCGGCTTCGCACTGGACTTTGAAGAGGATATCTCTTCCATCGATCTCCAGAACATTCATCTCGTAAATTTCTCTAATTCTCAGGGTTTTCTTTACCGCCGACTTTAGGGGAGGCTTCTGGTATATCTTGCCCACGAACATGTTCATCACACGGAGAATTTCCTGCTCATTAACGTCTTCGTGCAGGCGCATGATGGATACATACTCTTTTTGAGACGATTGCAGGGTTTTAAGCAATTTAACAGAGTTCTCAACTAAAATGGGAAGACCTCCTGTCACCTGGGGATCGAGCGTCCCTGCATGTCCTGTTTTTTCTACTTCCAGAATTTTTCTTACCCAGACGGTCACTTCATGGCTGGTGGGACCGAAGGGCTTATCCACACATACAATACCGTTTTTGATATAATCTGCCATCTCTCTATTGTTGGGGTAAATCCCATACCGCTCATCCGT
The DNA here is from genome assembly GCA_964596255.1 of uncultured archaeon. Lineage (GTDB taxonomy): Archaea > Halobacteriota > Archaeoglobi > Archaeoglobales > Archaeoglobaceae > JdFR-22. The sequence continues at coordinate 15,604 of CAZQTT010000009.1, read as the reverse complement.
GGTAGTCTCGTCTTTAATATGGAATTCTTCCTCGAATTTTGTGGTGCGCCTGTTCTCACTTGTTCTCTTGCCGGTCATTTATTACCCTCATGTTGAATTATAGATTTGGCTTATTTGATTGCGTGCGTTTAAAGTTTTGTGCCTCAATTGCAACCAAACTGGTGGTATCTCAATAAAAGCTATTCTCGATAGAGAAGTAGTAACACAGGAAATGGGCCGGGAATTCATATGTTGAAAAACTGGAAACCCGCAGTAGTATCAATCTAACCCGCGACGTTCTTGTTTGGTAAAAGCTCTAAGTATGGAGTTACACTTATTAATTAGGTTTTAATCCTCACAGCATGAGCAGTTATATAGACCTGTCCTACACCATAGAAGAAGATATCTCCGTGTTCAAGTCCTTACCTGCTCCCCGTATCTACCCTTATTTCACGCATGAGGAATCCAGGGCATCTTATAATGATAAGAGCATGTTCGAGATAACCAAGATGGAATTTCAGACCAGTTGCGGAACCTACATGGATTCACCCTATCACAGGTATCCTGAGGGGAAAGATATCAGCCAGATAGGGTTGGAGCAGACGATTCTAGAGGGAGTTGTGGTAAATGTTTCCGGTAAGGAAAGGAGAGAGCCCATTGGAGTGGAGGACATCTCTCACGGTGAGCTGGAGAATAAAGCCCTTCTGTTCTACACCGGATGGGACTGTTTGTGGAAAAAAGAGGAATACTACGAACATCCCTACCTCTCCAGAGAAGCCGCAGAATTCCTGCTGGAAAATAAAATCAAATTGGCAGGTATAGATACGATCAACATCGACAATCCTCAGGATGTGTACCGTCCAGTACACACCTTGCTGCTCAAGAACGATATACTGATAGTGGAAAATCTGTGCAACCTGGGAAAAATAGTTGATAAAAAGTTCACATTCTTTGCCTGCCCTCTAAAGGTAAAGGGGTCAGCAGCATTCCCCATAAGAGCTTTTGCCAGACTGGATTGATTTTTGGTTTTTTTTAGATTATTTGACTAATCATAGTGGACTTCCAGCTCGAATCTACCGTCTGAAGTTGGGTTCAATCTCTTGAAAAACTCTTCTGTGCCGAATACCAGCCCAAAGTTCTCTTCTACCTCTTCAATGGTAGTGTTATAGAACTTCTCTTTCAGCGAAGCTGTAGCATCCTTTAGAAGTATTACGTCCCATCCCTTGTTGAAACCATCGCGAAGAGAAGACTCTACGCAGATTGAAGTATCTATACCAGCAAAGACCAGCGTATCTACTCTGAGGGAGTCCAGCCACATTTCGAATTCGGTATCCTGGAAAATGGAGTCCCTTCTTTTGTCCACTATCAGGTCATCTTCTTCCGGCTCCAGCTCATCTATAATTTGAGCATCCCTTGAGCCGGAAATACAAAGAGGTATTTTCTCTATTCTTTCCCTTCTCTTGTAGGGAATGATCTTGTGGACTCTCTCCAGCATGTCCACGCCAGATTTCTCTCTGATGGCTCGGGAATAAAATAATTGAATTTTTAGAGATCTTGCTTTTTCCATCGCATACTTTGCAATGGGTATTAACTCCTGGTACTTGCTTATATCATATCCCAGCTTGTCAAAAGAGCCTCCAGGGGACATGAAGCAATTCTGGAAGTCGATCATGACGAGTGCAGGTTTAATATTGTAAATCATGGCTTCTCCCCTAAAGAACTGATATTTTAACTTTTCTTTTAATTATACTTTTTGTCTATAATACCCGTTCTTGGAGGAGGAGTTAAGTAAGTTAAGAATACAGTGGAATACAGTGCTGTATCTACTTAAATAAATCTTTAAATGAAGGCCCTTTCCGTATCTCTTTACCGAAGTCCTTTATAATGAGGTCGTCGTAACCAGTGGCTTTTTTACATAGCTCAATAGCCTCCTCTCTTCCTCCAAGGTGGTCAATAAGGCCTTTTTCCTGTGCTTCTTCTCCCAGGAAAATCTTACCCTCGAATACTTCGTCATCTCTTATCTCTCTGTTCTTGCTGACGTGCTCTCTGAACATCTGATTTATTTTCTCCAGCACGTGTTCCCTCTGCTCTTCTTCCTCTTCCGAGGGTTTAAAGAAGGGAAATCCTGCCTGCTTGAACTTTCCTTTTCCTTTAACGTCCATATCGATCCCCATCTCTTTGAGGAAGTCAGAGATGTCTGGTCTGATGGACAGCACGCCCACACCCCCTACTGAGGATAGCTTGTCGGCAATTATGGCATTGCAGCTGCAGGCGATCCAGTAAGCTCCTGATGCTCCTTGCTCCTCTATTCTGGCAACCGTGTATATGTCGAGGCTCTCTATCTTCTCTGCTATATCTTTGCTCTTATAAGGTGACCCTCCAGGGGAGTTTATTTCCAGAATAAGCGCTTTATACTTCTTTCCTTCTTTAACTTCATCAATATAATCTTCAGCCTTGGTGATGGGTGATTTACCTCCCATGGGGAAAATACCCATTCCCCCGCCCTCGGCGATGGGCCCTTCCAGAGGTATTATGGCCAACTTGTTTTTGAACCTATCAAAGACCATTAATAAATTAGAAAGCAAAAGGGTATAAATTTTTCTCATGCAGGCTGAATAACCTTCTCCTTTTCTTAAAGGAGGTCATCTCCTCTATAAACTCAAATAAGCAAAACTTAAATAGGCAATTAGAGATTCGGCTTTAAATTTAAAGGTTAAAATATGATAATTCACAGGTGATAAGGTGAATAAAGCTATTGGAGTTTACATCTGCACAGGCTGTGGCATAGATTCCCTGGACACGAAAAAATTTTGCGATACTGCCCGTAGAGAAGAAGTCAAGGTATGCAAAACAGATCCGTTCTTGTGTGAAAATAACCAGCTCATAGTTAATGATATTCAGGATAATGGTTTGGATGCTGTGGTGGTGGCAGCATGCTCGCCTCGAGTTAAAACGGACAAATTCTCCTTTGAAGTTCCCATGGAGAGGACCAATCTGAGGGAACAGGTGGTGTGGACTCATCCTCAGGATGAAGAAACGCAGGCTCTCGCCGAAGATTACGTGAGAATGGGAGTTGCCAGAGCTTTGAGAATGGAGAAGGAAGAGGGTGAGCCCAACGAAATCGATAGGAGTATTCTGGTCATTGGTGGGGGAATCACGGGCATAACATCTGCAGTTGAGGCTGCAGAAGCCGGTTACAATGTTACTCTAATAGAGAAGAAACCCTATCTGGGTGGAAGGGTCGCAAAGATGAACAAGTACTTCCCCAAGCTGTGCCCTCCTACATGCGGTCTGGAAATAAATTTCAGGAGAATGAGAAATAATGATAAGATCAAAGTTTACACTATGGCCGAGGTGGAGAAGATCTCGGGAGCCCCAGGTAATTTTGATGCTACTGTAAAGCTCAATCCCCGATATGTGCTGGATAAATGTACGGCCTGTGGAGAGTGCGTGGATGCCTGTCCCCACGAAAGGCCCAACGACTTCAACCATAATATGAACAATACTAAAGCAATATACCTTCCCAACGAAATAGCATACCCTTACAGATACGTTATCGATGAAAATTACTGCCAAAAAGATGAGGGTTGCAGTGCCTGCGCAGACGCCTGTCCCTACGATGCCATTGACCTTTCCATGGAGCCGGAGACCATCAACATCAAGGCAGGGTCAGTGGTTACTGCTACCGGTTGGAAGCCCTACGATGCCTCAAAAATAACCAATCTGGGCTTTGACAGTTATGAGGACGTTATAACCAACGTAATGATGGAGCGTCTGGCCTCACCCAACGGACCCACAGAAGGAAAGATCCTCCGCCCCTCAGATAGTAAGGAGGTCAAGAGGATCGCCTTTGTCCAGTGTGCGGGAAGCAGGGACGAAAATCATCTTCCTTACTGCTCTGCAGTCTGCTGCCTCGCTTCCTTGAAGCAGGCCACATACGTTAAGGAGCAGTATCCGGACGCTGAAATCTATATGTTCTATATCGATGTGAGGACCCCTGCAAAGTACGAAGAGTTCTACAGACAGGGGCTCAGTCAGGGATTCAACCTCATAAGAGGCAAAGTAGCCGAAATAACCGATATCGCTAAAAATGAAGAGGAAGAAGGTCAGCTGATCGTAAGGGCAGAGGATACCCTACTGGGAACCGTCAGAAGAGTTCCGGTGGATATGGCGGTCCTGGCAGTGGGAATGGTCCCCAACAACGAGCTCAACTTCGAGTACAGGCAGGGAGGAATCCCCCAGGATAAGTTCGGTTTCTTTAGCTCCAATTTCGTGTGCTTCCCCTATGAAACTCAAAGAACAGGGATTTACTCTGCAGGTTGTATAAGGCAGCCCATGGACGTAGCATCCAGTGTTGAGGATGCCAGCGGTGCTGTATTGAAATCCATCCAGAGCATGACCCTTACTGAGCAGGGAGCTTCACCCCACCCCAGAGCAGGAGATTTATCTTATCCAGATTTCTTCCTCCAGCGGTGCACCCAGTGCAAGCGGTGTACAGAGGAGTGTCCCTTCAGTGCCCTGGAGGAGACGGAGGACGGCACACCAATACTCAATCCCACCAGATGCAGGAGATGCGGGACATGTATGGGAGCCTGTCCGGAGAGGATCGTGGGCTTCAAGAACTACACCATCGATATGATATCCTCTATGATCAAGCAGATCGATGTCCCGGAAGAAGAGGAGGAGAAATTGAGAATACTTGCATTCTTCTGCGAGAACGATGCCTACCCCGCCCTGGATATGGCCGCCCTTAATCACTTGAGCTACGTTGCCAGCCTGCGAGTGATCCCGGTCAGGTGTCTGGGCTCGGTAAATACTGTGTGGGTTGCTGATGCTCTTTCCAAAGGTATTGATGGTATAATGCTGGTAGGGTGTAAATCGGGAGAGGATTACCAGTGCCACTTTATCAAGGGTAGTGAGCTGGCGAACCGGAGAATGGAGAACGTCAAGGAAACACTGGAAAGACTCATGCTGGAGCAGGAAAGGGTCAAACTGATCGAGTTGGCAATAACGGACTACCACGAGATTCCCAGGATGGTCAACGAGTTCGTGGAAGAAATAAATGAAGTGGGTCCCAACCCCTACAAAGGGTGGTAAACTAATGCCTCAGAAAAAATTTAGTATGATTAATCATTTAAAATCAAAACCTTAAAATACCTCATGATTAATGTTTAACAACTCACGATACGGTAATTTGTTTATCAAGTAAGCCTATACTCAAATTGGCCATAAGTTGGTGGTGAAATGGAATCGAATTCGGAAATGTTGGAAACATATATGGAAAGGCTCTCGGAAATCGAAGATGGGGATAAATACAAGCAGTGTCTCCAGTGTGGGACGTGTGGTGGATCCTGTCCTTTTGGAATTGCCACTAAATTCACTCCCCGCAAAATGATTCTGGCCGTAAGGGCCAATATGCTAAGTGAACTGCTGGAGAGCGGAGCTCAGTGGTTGTGTACTTCATGTTATGCCTGTTCTTTTAGATGTCCCAGTCAGATCCCCTTAACTGATGCCATAATCCCGGCGGCAAGAGAACTCTCCCTCCTGGAGGGAAATCCCCCAGAGGAGCTGGCGACGGCATTACAGCATACTGCCAGGTATGGGAACCCCTTCAAGGAGTCACCCAAGAAGAGGGACAGGTGGACCAAGGAGCTGGACTTTGATGTAAAGCTCCTGAAGGACGGACCTGCCGATGTGCTGTTCATACCTGAATGCTTTGGCTCATACCACCGCAGGTGCCAGGAAGTCTCCAAAGCCATGGCTGAGATCTTCAACAAGCTGGGAACTGATTTTGCGATCATGGGTAAGGACGAGAAATGTACTGGAGACTCTGACAGGCTTTCAGGTGAGTTTGGACTGTTTGAAGAGCTGGTGGAGAAGAACACCAAGGCTATGGAGAAAGGGGAGTTCAACAAAATCGTGACCATTGACGCCCACGCATTCCATTCCATCAAAAATGAATACCCCAGATTTGGTTTTACCAAACCCGTAATGCACCATACGGAGTTCCTGGCAGAGAACCTAAATGCTCTCAAGGATATGTTCAAGGAGCTGGACTATACGGTCACTTATCACGACTCATGTTATGTGGGAAGAAGGAACGGTATTTATGACCAGCCGAGAGACGTAATAAAGTCCATACCGGGAGTAGAACTAATGGAGATGAAGAGAACCAAAGAAAACGCCCTCTGCTGCGGAGGAGGCGGTGGAGGTGTCTGGCTGGACAGCTTCATTAAGGAGTTCATGAAAGAACGGCCAGCAGAAGACAGAGTTAGGGAAGCCGCCAAAACCGGTGCAGATGTTCTGGTCACTGCCTGTATCTTGGACATTCCCATGTTCGAGGATGCGTTGAAAATGACCGGACTTGAGGGCGAGATCGTTGTTAAGGACATCTCGGAGCTAGTTTTTGAGGCAATAAAGTAAGGTGATGATATGAAAATAGGCGTTCTGATGAGAACGGTTCCAGATCTGGTAGAGGAAATTGAAATTGTTGACGATAACGAAATCGAACCTTTTGCCTACATTGGGAACGAAAGGGATGAGCACGCTGTAGAAGAGGCAGCCATACTGAAGGAAAGGTATGGTGGCACCGTCGAGGTTGTTGGAATTGCAGATGAAGATTCCGAGGACGAGATTGATGAACCTCTTGGCGCTGCCATCGCAAAGGGTGCGGACACAGCGGTAAAGGTCATGATGTCGGATAAGACCTTCCGTAAAATGGAGTACGCTAAAGCGCTGGTGGATTTCCTCCAGGAGAGAGAATACGATTTGCTTTTAACCGGCATTCAGTCAGTAGATGCATTCACCGGAATGCTGGGTCCCTTACTTTCCGTTTATATGGATAAGCCCTTTACAGGTTATGTTACCAAAGTTGAGGTCGAAGATTCTGGTTTAAAGATACAAAAAGAGCTGGGCGGAGGGCTACTCGGTGATTTCACAGTAAAACTTCCGGCTGTTCTGGGAATTGTTTCTGCTGAGAGGCCTCTTACCTTTGTACCTCTAACCAAATTGAGAAAGGTAATGAAGGATGCAGAGATAGAAGATGTAGAGCTGGAAGTTTTAGAGGTTGAAGGAACAGAAGTGGTCAAGTTTTATGAGCCAGAGAAGCCAGAAATCGAGCTGCTGGAAGGAGAACCGGAAGAAGTTGCGGACAAGCTCGTTGAAATCTTCAAAGAAATAGAGGTAGTGTAAATGAACATGAGGTGTATCTAATGAACGACATAGCAGTTATTGTGGAAGTAATGGAAAACAAGGTTCAGGATAACGCTTACGAGCTGTTCGGGAAGGCAAAGGAGCTGGCTGAAACCACTGGAGGTAATTCTGTTGCCATAGTGGTGGGCAATAATGTGGAAGTTGACTCTCTTCCCTGCGATAAGGTGTATTATGTGGAAGATGATAGACTGGAAGCTTTTTCATCCAACCACAAGAGAGCGGTCTCCAAGATCGTGGAGGAGGTCAACCCCAAGATCATTCTGGCCGGTAACAGCTCTGTAGGAACAGATCTGGGAGTTCATGTAGCTGCCGAGCACAATATACCTCTGGCCTCATTGTGTAACGCTGTTTCGGTTGATAATGGGGATGTCAAAGCCACTTCACTGGCCTACGGTGGTAAACTGCTGGTGGATCTCAAATTGGAGGAGAGAGGAGTAATTCTGGTTAATAGGGGGAGCTTCTCGGCAGCAGACTCCTCTGGAAGTCCAGAAGTGATCAAGAGCTCTCTGGACGATTTGGGTGTGGAGCTGGATGACAGCATCCAGTTCGTGGAGTACGTGAAGCCGGAAGAAGACGTGGATATCTCCAAGTTCGATGTGCTGGTGAGTGTAGGCAGAGGAATCGATGGCGAGGAGAATATTGAAGAGGCACAGGAGCTGGCCGGAATGTTGAGTGGAGAAGTAAGCGCTTCGAGGCCGGTAATCGATCAGGAATGGCTGCCCAAATCCCGACAGGTGGGGAGGTCAGGAAAAACGGTAACTCCCAAGCTCTACTTTGCTCTGGGTATTAGTGGAGCAGCAGAGCATCTGGAGGGTGTAAAAGCTCAGAATGTTGTGGCCGTGAATACAGACCCGGATGCGCCTATATTCAGAGTGGCCAGAAGTGGTGTAGTAATGGATTTGTTCGAGCTGCTTCCGGTATTAAAGGAGAAGATAGAGGAGACTAAAGGTTAATTTATTTAACCAATTTAATTTAATTTAATTTGATTTAATGATAATCGATAGATTGGTGATTTAATGCAGGACGAAGTGAAAATAGGAGTCTACATTTGCCACTGCGGAAGGAATATTGCTGAAATCGTTAAGGTAAAGAAAGTACTGGATTATGTAAAAGACCTGCCCTATGTAGAGTTAGTTAGAGATTATCGCTACCTGTGCTCCGACCCAGGTCAGGATCTCATTAAGAAAGATATTGAGGAAAATGGTATTAACCGGGTAGTTGTGGCTGCATGCTCACCCACTCTCCACGAAGCAACTTTCAGGAGGGCGTGTAGAAAAGCCAACTTGAATCCATTCATGCTCAACATGGTCAGCATCAGAGAATTCGGTTCCTGGGTCACCAAGGACGTAAATCAGGCCACCGATAAGGCCAAGGCTATTGTGAGGTCTGCAATTGAAAGGGTAGCCTTAAACGATGAGCTGGAAATCCAGACAGCCGAAATTAACCCTGAAGTCCTCATAATTGGTGGTGGTATTGCAGGGATCTCCGCAGCGCTTGTTCTGGCAGATGCGGGCAAAAAGGTGCATCTGGTGGAGAAAGACCCTACCATTGGAGGGCACATGGCCAAGTTCGACAAAACATTCCCCACCCTCGATTGTGCTGCCTGTATCCTCACCCCCAAGATGAGTGCTGTAGGCGCCCATCCCAATATAAATCTCCTCACATACTCGGAAGTGATAGATGTAGAAGGGTATGTGGGTAATTACAAGGCAAAGATACTCAAAAAGCCCAGATATATTCGAGAGGATCTGTGTATAGGATGTCCTGTTTGTATTGAAGATTGTCTGTTCCTCAACGAAATGTACTCTTCGGAGTTCGATGAAGGCATAAGCGACCGAAAACCCATATACATACCGTTCCCTCAGGCAGTCCCTTCCATCCCGGTCATAGATCCCGATCACTGCATGTATTTTAAAGGGAAGTGTCCTGGTTTCTGTAAGGATGTTTGTGAATGGGACGCAATCGATTTCGATATGGAAGAAGAAGTTGAGGAGGTTGAAGTGGGCACTATTTTGACTGCCACTGGCTATAATGCCTTTGACCCCTCAAAGATGCCCCGATATGGGTATGGGATCTACGATAATGTTTATACTTCATTACAGATCGAGAGAATGCTCAACACTACCGGACCCACGGATGGAGAGGTTCTACTCTCCAGCGGGGAGAAGCCGGAGAGCGTAGCCATAATCCACTGTGTTGGTAGTAGGGATAAGAATCACAACGAATACTGCTCCAAAGTGTGTTGCATGTACTCCATTAAGATGGCCCATCTGATGAAAGAGAGAACCGACGCTGAAATATACAACTTCTACATTGACATTAGGGCTGCGGGTAAGGGATACGAAGAGTTCTACAGAAGGGTCATGGACGACGATGTCTACTTCATCAGGGGGAAGGTTGCCGAAGTGACGGACATAACCAGAGGAGAAGATGAGGATGGGAAGCTCATAGTGGTTGCAGAGGACACCTTGATGGGTAAGGTACGCAGAATACCAGTGGACATGGTGGTACTGTCGGTAGGTCTTGAACCGGCAAGAGATAATGCCAAGCTGGGCAACATGCTGAAACTATCAACTACGGAGGGCGGATGGTTCATGGAAAGACACATCAAGCTGGACCCCATCTCCACCTCCACTGAAGGGGTGTTCATTGCCGGAGCCTGTCACGGCCCCAAGGATATACCAGATACTGTGGCTCAAGCAGAAGCTGCTGCCGGAGAAGTCCTATCCCTCATCAGCAAAGGATTTATTGAACTGGAGCCCAATGTAGCATCTATTTCTGAAGAGAAGTGCGCGGGCTGTCAGCAGTGCATAACGGTATGTCCCTTCACCGCCATATATTATGACGAAGAGAAAGGTGTTTCAGTTGTGAATGAAGCTTTGTGCAGAGGATGCGGTACATGTGTTGCTACCTGTCCTTCAGGAGCCGCAAAACAATTCCTGTTCAAGGACTCCCAGATCTACAAAGAGATCGAAGGCCTGCTGGAACAATAATAGACGTTAAGGACAAGCGTTGAAGGATAATTAAAGAGCAACTCCAATTATCTTGATCTCTTTTCTACTCTGGCCTCTACTCCGCTTCTGGCCTCGAATTCCGCTACCACTTTTATCCACTTGGGCTTAAGAGTGTGGTTGAGGTGATGGAAGACCTCCTTCACCACTCCCTCGTGATGGATTTTCCTGTCGACAAATTGTTTAAAATAACTGTCCAGAGACTCGTACTCCATCAGCCACTTACGTGGGGCGTACGCAATCTTAATTGTGGCCCTATCCCCTTCACCGGTCACAGGACATATGCACCTGAATTCTTTATACTCAAATTCAGCTTCATGGTCCCCGTGAATATTGGGGATGACCCCTATGGTTTGTGGCTGATCAAGCTCTTCAATACTGTCCAATAGCTCTTGTTTGCTCCTGCATACCTTTCTGGAGATTAAGTTGGACCAGGGATTTGGTTCTGCGTCGCCCTGAATGTAGATTATCACCGGTTTGGTGTTTAGGGCAAATTTATAGGCCTTTACTGCCGACCCAAAATCGGGGAGATCAGATAGTAAAATCAACACATCTGCCTTCTCAAGCTGTTCAAGCTCCTCTTCTATTATCTGGCTGAAGCTCAGATTGCTTAGATCACTCAGGCCGTGGTTGCTGGTGCACTGGATTATGTCATATCCGTTATTATGCAAAAATTGCTGTAACTCCTTTATTTCCTTCAGACCGCTCTCGGTGTGCTCGCAGCCACAAACGATTATGTTCATGCCAATACTACATAAAATCTTCCAGCAACTGCTGCTGGAGTCTGTCCAGGGTCTTCCACTTTTTTCTCGCAAAGGGAGGGTATTTGTGGTGGGTGTTAAAGTATTCTTTCAAGAAGTTAATAGTTCTCTGGTCGCTGGCATAACCGCTTCCGAAGTTCCCTGATTCCCGTTTCAATTTCTCTATTTCTTTTTCTCTCTCGACTTTGGCGATTATGGAAGCTGCAGAAACGATAGGATAGAGGTCATCGGCTTTGTGTGCGGCCTTTACCTTTCTCCCTGTTCTGCTCTCCAGATGATCCTGAAGTCTGCCAGCATTAACGTCAGAGCTATCAACATAGGCTATTTCGGCATCTAATTTACTTATGATCTCAATGCAACTATCGCATAATATCTGATTGATGGTCTTTTCCTCCATCAACTCGTCCAGCTGTTCAGAAGAGATTGTGATTACGTGTATCTGAGAGTCCTTTTTGATCTCCTCGGCCAGCTCTTCTCTCTTTTTGGGGTTGATCTTCTTGGAATCCTTCAGACCGATACCGTTGAGTCTTTCTCCATCTTCCATGGAGACCCCGCAAACGATCATGGGGCCAATAACCGGGCCTTTACCGGCCTCGTCCACACCAGCTACCCTCATTCATCGATCAGAATCCCAGCTTATCCATACCTTTGAAGGGCATTTTGCCGAATTTGCCCTTCTTCATCTTTTTCATCATGTTCTTCATGGTCTTGTAGTACTTGAGGAGTTCTCTGACTTCCTGCTGACTGGTCCCGGACCCTATAGCTATTCTTTTAACTCTGGAGGAATCCACGATCTTGGGATTGGTCATTTCTTCATCAGTCATGGAATCCATAATGACCCGGAACCTCTTCATCTTATCCTGAGTCACTTCCATGGTGTTCTCATCCATTTGCATCCCCATACCGAAGGGCAACATGTCCATGACCTTACTTAGAGGTCCCATTTTCTTCATGGCTTCCATTTGTTTGTAGACATCCTTGAGGGTGAACTTACCCTTCATAAAAGATTCAGGGTCAAGATCCTCCTCAGAGGCTACCATTTGTGCTTTTTCCATCAGAGCCTTAATGTCTCCCATCCCCAGCAATCTGGAAACAAAACCTTCTGGATCGAACTTTTCGAAATCTTCAACCCTTTCTCCAGTTCCTATAAAGGCTATAGGTATTCCAATTTCTTTCGCTGCCGATAATGCTCCGCCACCTTTGGCTGTTCCGTCGAATTTAGTGATGACTATTCCATCAATACCAATAGCGTCATGGAAGGCCCTCGCCTGTTTGCTGGCCAGCTGACCCATAGCGGCATCCACCACAAGTAACTTGTAATCGGGATTCATTATCTTGGAGATCTCTACCATTTCCTCGATTAGGTCATCTTCAAGCGCATGCCGACCAGCAGTATCTACAATTGCCATCTCACAGTCTTTAAGTTCTTTTAGACCGCTTTTTACTATCTCCACAGCATTTTCATTCCTTTTTTCACCGTAAAAAGGAATAGTGTAATTATCTGCCATCTGTTTTAGCTGGTCGTAAGCTGCGGGCCTCCAGGTATCTGCAGTGAGCACTCCTGTCTTCATACCTTTGTCCTTAAAATATTTAGCCATCTTGGTGGTTGTGGTTGTTTTACCGCTTCCCTGTAACCCTACAAGCATTATGTTGCTCTTTTTAAGAGGGATCTCCAGTCCTTCCCCTATTCCCCGCATTAGCTCTTCATAAACTATCTTGACAACGTGTTCTCTAGCGTTGAAGGTGGGAAGAACGTCCTCACTTAGAGCTCTCTTTTTAATGGAATCGCTGATTTCCTTGACCATTTTGACGTTAACGTCTGCTCTGAGCAGCGCTCTCTGGATATCTTTAGATACTTCCTCTACAAGAGCTCTATCCATGGTAGTTGAGTGGGTTATCTTTTTGGCAATATCCTTAAGTGCTTCCAGTGCCATTAATACCACTCGGAGGCAGCAGGTTATTATAGTTTACCTCTATTTAAGATCGGTTATCAACCTCTGAATTGGTCACAAAAAGAAGGAGAAGATAACTATCCGGATCAAGACGACAATAAATAACCAACATGTAGCAGGAGTAAATCCATTTTCTTAATCTGAATAATGGAGTTATCCTGAATTAGAGAAGAAGAGGGGCGGGTTATTTATGGAAGGGAATGAGGGGTCACCCATTACCCGAACTCTCCGGTACTTTTAGTACATTTAGAACATATTAAACTTTCCATTTCCATTTCCAAACAAGTTATTCCACACCTTTTTCTGCTATGTGTGGTAATTGTAATAATCAAATTGAAAATCACAAAGCTTGAATGTATTGTTTAGAACATTTAGAACATGAGGTTATTGGGTACGAGTAAATTGAGTAAGGGATCAAAAACCACTATAATAAGATCTGTTCTGGAAAAGCTTAATTTAAAAGAAGGTGATCTAATCGTTTATTACGAAAATAGTGGTGAAATAGTAATTCGAAAAGCATAAACCTTTTACTTAGAGTATTGGAATCCTGCTCTTAGTTGGCTTTAGGCTGTTGGTGGTAGACGGATATTAGAGCAAAAAATTCTCAATTATAAGGAATTTATTATATTAGCTTTCGGTAAATATTAATATCCTCATAGGAATGAAAAATATATATGGGCAATGTGTTTTGGATGAAATTACTCTTTGGAGGTGGTAGTGTGGAAACTTTGCAAAATTTAATTAAAGCTTTTATAGGGGAAAGTCAAGCTCGTAACAGGTACAGTTTCTATTCTAAAGTTGCCAAAAAGGAAGGTTATGAGCAAATAGCTGAAATTTTTGAGATTACTGCTGAAAATGAGAGAGAACATGCCAAGAAACTATTCGAAGAGATTCAGAATCTTAAGGGTGATACAGGGGAATTGACCGTCGATGGTCTGGCACCCTTAACCTACGGTAACACTGCTGAAAATCTGCAGGCTGCTATAGATGGAGAACACTACGAGAACAGTGACATGTACCCCAACTTTGCCAGGGTCGCTGAGCAGGAAGGCTACACGGACATTGCAGAGAGATTGAAGTCTATTGGGGAAGCTGAAAAGCACCATGAGGAGAGATACCAGAAATTGCTGGAAGAGATCAAGTCGGAAACTGTTTTCAAGAAAGAACAGCCAGTGGAGTGGATGTGCAGAAAGTGCGGCTACGTTCATTACGGAAGAGAACCACCAGAGAAATGTCCATCCTGTGACCATGAATATAATTACTTCATGGTAAAGTGCGAAGAGTACTAAAATTTATTACCATTCATTCCCCATTTTTTAGACATAATATGGGGGACATATGAGAGTATTTATTACAGGGGGAACTGGTTTCATAGGAAGTGTTCTTTCTCAACGGTTGGTTGAGGAAGATCATCAGGTTACTGTTCTAACTCGCAACGGCAGCAAGGCCAGAGAAACATTACCTGAGAACGCAAACATTATAGAGGGAAATCCCATTAGACAGGGGGAGTGGCAACAGGAAGTTTCCCAGAATGATGCAGTGATTAACCTGGCAGGAGCGTTCATATTCAATAGGTGGACTGAAAAGTACAAGCAGACCATACGAGAAAGCAGGGTACTAACTACCAAGAACATAGTCAATGCCCTAAAAACGAGTGAAGGTAAAACTCATCTGTTAAATGCTTCTGCAGTCGGCCACTACGGCTTTCACGGTGATGAAGTTCTGGACGAGACGAGTCCTGCAGGCAGCGGTTTTCTTGCTGAGGTCACAAAGGAATGGGAAGGAACCGCTATTCAAGCCAGGCAGTTCGACACTAGGGTGGTCCTGTGCCGATTTGGGATAGTCCTGGGTGAGGAGGGTGGAGCGATGGCCAAATTGGTACCTCTGTTTAAATACAATTTGGGGAGCCCTTTAGGTAGTGGAAAACAGTGGTTCTCCTGGATACACAGGCAGGACCTAGTAAGTGCGCTGGCGTTTCTCCTGAAAAATGAGGACATCGAAGGTCCGGTCAACTGCACCTCTCCCAAACCGGTGCGAAATGAGGAATTGACCCATACTCTGGCCGAAGTGATGGGAAAGCGGGTGATTATGCCTTCGGTGCCCCGTTTCGTCTTGAGGGTAGTTATGGGTGAGTTTGCCGATACTATAGTCAAAGGACAGAGGGTAGTACCCAAAAAACTGCAGGATAATGGCTTCGAATTTCAATATCCTGACCTAAAGGATGCTCTCAAAGATATTGTCTATTAGCTTAAAACAAAAAATAAAATAAAATAAATAAAATAAGAGTAGAAAGAAACTGAAAAACTGAATTATAGTATTATCTCTATTCCCAGCTTTTCAGCCAGCTCTTTGTATCTGTTTCTTATGGTTACTTCTGTAACACCTGCTACTTCTGCTACTTCTCTCTGGGTCCTTCTTTCTCCACCCAGGATTGAGGCTATATAGATGGCGGCTGCTGCAACGCCTGTGGGGCCTCTTCCGCTGGTGAGCTCCCTTTCTTCGGCCTTCTTAATGATCTCCACGGCCTTTTTCTGGACCTCACCGCTGAGACCGAGGGCGGCACAGAATCGGGGTACATAGTCTGCTGGGCTGGTGGGCATCAATTTGAGGCTGAGCTCTCTGGCAATGAACCTGTAAGTCCTTCCAATCTCTTTCCTATCAACCCTGGAGTAAATGGCTATCTCATCCA
>CAZQTT010000008.1:0-46554 GCA_964596255.1 uncultured archaeon | reverse complement strand
TGTAATATCTAACTGTTGGCTCTTACCTCGGTCTGTTTATAAGGGTTCCGAACATGAGGTCAGTAAAAAATAAAGAAAAATAAAAAGGATTATTTTACTGTTACAGCTTTACTCACAGCCGTCGTTGGTGATGGCTTCGTTAGGGCACGCCTCCACACAAGAACAGCAATCATCACAGTCATCCATATTTACCGCCTCTGATTGCCCTTCACCGTTTAAATCGAAGACGTCGTTGGGGCAGACAGAGAGGCATTCCGCACAACCATCACACAATTCATTATTAACCACGATATTTCCCATACTTTCATCACCTCTAAATGCTTTTAGATTATAAGATTATTTAAGTATTTTCCTATCATCAACAGACAATATCCCTCTGTAAAGAGTAAATTACAAATTAATTTATAGAAAGTTCCCATAATAAATAAAAATTAAAAATTAGCTTCAGAAAGCTGGACCATCAAACCGAGGTGTTTCACTACGTTCAACATTTGGTTAGTGAAGCTAACAAAGTTGCTCTCTCAACTGCGTTGAGGAGGTTGGTCGACTTCGTCAATCCATTTCAGCAAAGCTGAAACTGTTGTCAGTCGAAGACTGACTAACTCAATTGAAAATTGACTAACCCTCCCTAACGTATCTCCTAGTGTAGTATCTCCTAGTGTAAATTGTGTGGTTTATTTTACAACTGAGTCCCATGAGCCTATAATTTATATTATACTACAGTTACATAAAAAAGTAAAATTACTCACAGGATGCGTTCACGATGGCTTCGTTGGGGCATGCCTCTACACAGGAGCAGCAGTCATCACAGTCATCCATATTCACAGCGTCTGACTGCCCCTCATCATTTAAATCGAAGACGTCGTTGGGGCAGACAGAGAGGCATTCCGCACAACCATCACATTTTTCATGGTCAATAGTTATATCTCCCACTATTTCACCTCCAGTAGGGCACACGTTTTGAAAAGGTAATTAAAGTTTTTGGATTTAGTCTTTACCAGATTAATTAGACAATATTCTTTTTACAAGCTACCTAAATAAAGATTTCAGGCCTAATTAATTCCAGTGACAATTAGAGCCCAGAGCAGAGATTAAAAATAAAAACAAAAAAAGTAAGAGAGTATTATTCCCTTTTCTTTTCGTACTCTTTAAGATACTCTGGAGTTGTTATATATGTTGTAGATCCCGAAGACCAGTATGCTGCTTTTTCTTCGTCTATAAGGTCTTGAACTATCTGTTTGACAACCTTCTTGTCTACTTTAGTGACTTTTGCGAGGTCTTTAATTTTCCATGTCTTCTGACCTAGCTTATCCAATATTTTCTGTTTATCTTCTTCAGTATAATCTGCCATCTTTGGTCACCATTAGGAGTTTATGTCCCAGTTATTTAAATTTTCACCATCTGAAGTTGGTAGTCACTCTTAGCTGCTGGTAGATGAATGGTGTCACATCGTAGTCGTTTATCAGGTGTGATGAGAACTCAAGCCCTGTTTTGTCGAAGAACTTCTCCCATCCAATCCTTTCTGCCCACTCTGCAAGCCTTTCGTGCTTCTTGGCGTCCTTAGCCCAGGTCTCAAGAATACTTTTAACCGTGTTTACCAGTGTAGGCCATCTGGGAGGCTCGTTGGGTACCCAGGGTACAACTACCTTGGAGAGTTTGGGGTCACTTCTTGCTGCCGAGATTTTACCTCCGACCATTACGGAAGCCCCGTCATTTTCCGGATCGAAGATGGGTAAGCCGGGGCACATGGTGTAGCAGTTTCCACAATACATGCACTTCGAAGTATCGACTTCGACTGTTTTTTCCTTGGCCTTCATCTTGATAGCCGCATTTGGACAGGACGCAACAGTTGTGGGAAGCTCACACATTTTTCTCACGCCTTCGTTATCCACCAGAGGTGGTGCTCTGTGAATACCTACAATGGCTATATCGGATGCGTGAACCGACCCACACATGTTTGGACAGCATGCAAGGGCAATTCTGCACAGTCCGGGGAGCTTCATTTCCTTGTAGTAATCGAAAAGTTCATCCATTACTGCTTTAACTATACCCGATGCGTCAATAGCCGGGGTGTGGCAGTGAATCCATCCCTGAGTGTGAATCATGTTGGATAGGGCATACTTGCCTGAAACTGCATCGTGTGTACCACCCACGGGCCAGCCTTTGTCTTCCAGGTCTTTTATGATGTCATCAACTTTACTTTCATCGGTAGTCATGAACTCTACGTTATTTCTGGTGGTCCACCTCATGTATCCATCACAGTGTTTGTCTGCAACCTCCATAAAGTCCCTGATTCCATCGGTACTTATCAATCTGGGAGTTACCGCTCTTACGGTATAAACTTCGTCGCCGCTTTCTGCAACGTGCTTCAGTACTCCAGCTTTGGGTACCTCGTGATACTTCCACTGTCCCCAGTTTTTCTTTATCACCGGGGGAAGCATTAAGCCGTAGTGGGGAGGACCAAAGTCTGTGACATAATCTTTTTCTTTCTTCTCTGCCAGGTGATCCTGGTAGTTTTTGATACGTTCATCCCAATCAACTTTTGTAGGATCGGTCATTTTACCACAACCCCCTCTTTTCTAACTCTTTAAGATATGGTGATTGCACCAGCTCTTCTTTGTCGAAATACATGAACGGGTTGTTCCTGGGGCTGCTGATGTGATATGGTTGGGCATCGAGTCCCAATATTTCCAGCAGTTTGGGCATACCTTTTCTCCACAGAAGCTCTCCAACTCTTTCCCTGAATTTTCCTTCTTCATCCCAGAATTCCCATAGTTCTTCACAGGTCTCTTTAATGTATTCATAGGGCCATTTGATTCCTGTTTCTTCGTCTTCATTGCTCAGGAAGGGGAACAGTACCCATCCAATGGTGGAGCCCATCATGAACGGTGCCTTTCCACCGACGAGTATGGTTGCTCCTCTCTCATCTCCTGGTCTCAGGGCCTTGGGCATCTTGTTGATGCAGTGCATACACCTTACACATTCAGAATCGTTTATCTTCAGCTCTTTACCGTCCCATTTCATACATTTGGTGGGACACCAGTCAACAACTTCTTCCTGTATATCCATCTGGTCGGCATAGTTCTTTACTTCGCTCTGGTCTATCTTTATATCGCCTTTCCAGGTGCCAATAACTGCAAAATCAGACCTTGCTTTTGCAGCAATGCAATCATTGGGGCACCCTGAGAACTTGAACTTGAACTTATAGGGCCACATCGGTCTGTGCAGTTCGCTCTGGAACTCTCGAGTCATCTCGTAACAGAATTCCAGGGTGTCAAACATTGCCCACTCACATCTTGCCGGACCTAAACAGGCACTCGGTGTTCTCAAGTCCGAGCCACTACCACCTATATCAAAAGGTGGGTCTAACTTCTCCAGTTTATCTCTCACAACTTGCAGACGTTCTGAAAAGGTACCCAAAAGGACCATATCTCCTGTAGAGCCGTGGAAGTTGGTTACAGAGCTTCCCTGCTCATCCCACAGGTCACAAATCTGCTTTAAAGCACTGGTAGTATAGAACTTCCCATTTGGTTGGTTGATACGCATGGTGTGGAAATGAGCCACATTGGGGAATTCTTCTGGCATATCATTATATCTGGCAATAACTCCACCGCCATATCCTTTAACAGCCACAAGACCGCCATGCTTCCAGTGGGTTTTTTTATCTTCGTAGGATCGCTCCAAAACCTTCAAAAGATCCTTAGCCATAGGATTTCGCTCACCGGCCCTTTTTATCTCTTTAGTAAAACTGGGATAAGGGCCTTTATCTAACTCATCAGCCATAGGCGTTTCTGACATAGTTCACCTCCAATTTACGATTCAAAGCACTTATCGACAATATATAAGGTTTTCGAATTTAAAAATAAACATGATTAATCATTATATCTATTTGAAGAATTAAACCAAAAAGTATTTAGACTTCTCACAGGCCTTGAACTTAAATGCTCCGCAGTGATAATAGTGAGAAGGGCAAAGTGTATCTTGTAGGCTCTGGTCCAGGCAATCCAGAGCTTCTTACGGTTAAAGCCCTACGGGTTATTGAAAGTGCAGATATTATACTGTATGACAAACTCGTTGGGGAAGATATAATAAAAATGTTAAAAGATATGAATAAACAAATAATTTATGTGGGAAAGAAAAGTGGTGAGAGGGGAAGTAATAGACAAGATGAGATCAACCAATTATTAAAAAAGTTTTTTGAAGAGGGAAAAAATATAGTCAGGTTAAAAGGTGGCGATCCCTTCATTTTCGGCAGAGGTGGAGTAGAGGCGGAGTTCATGGTCAAACAGAGAATACCATTCGAAATCGTTCCAGGGATTAGCTCTATTAGTTCAGTTCCCACCTGTGCAGGAATCCCCCTCACCCACCCCAACATGTCCTCTACAATTCTGGTAGTTACAGGTAGAGACGATATTGATGCCTGGAGCAAAGCCCCTCTCCAGGGAACGATCGTGGTCCTCATGGGAAGAGACACCGTAAGAGACCTATGCAACCGGCTTATTAAGGCCGGGAGAAGTCCATTAACTCCAGTGGCAATTATTGAAAGCGGCACTACTGATAAGCAAAAGATGTTGACCGGAGATCTCATATCCATAGCTGATGTGGTTGACAAGGAGAAACTGAAGGGCCCGGTTTTGATTGTAGTAGGGGATGTGGTTAAACTTTCTGAACAGTTCAATCACCGTTAGGGCCGACCAGTTCTTCTACAGCCCTCAATAGATTTTGTTCACTCTTTATCGTCACTGCATTATCGCAAATTTCCCTGAAAAGCGCTTCAGCTCGTTCACCAGAGTAATTTCTTTCTTCGAATGGTGTAGAATCTATCACTATCAGTTTTCCCTGTTCAGCAGCCTTTTTGGCCGCTTCCAGGTTCAACAGGTTTCCGCTGCCTATGCACAGGTTGGCCAGCACCACCGCATCACTGGCATCTATCAACTCCAAGTTCTTCTGGTGGGATTCATTACTTATGGGGGAGAAAGGTGCTTCACTGACCACATCACCTACTTCTCCTACTGCCTCCAGATCGGAGTCCAGAGCGTTCAGCACTCCTGCTGATACCTGGTAGCCGGCAAGATAGAGGATGTCGATTAAATCCTTACCGCTTCCGCCCCCACATATAACGTGAACGTGTTTGCCATTGCTTTCCAGCTGAGATGCGGCAGACGGTATGACGAACGGCCTTCCAGACTGCTCCCGGACCTTTACATGCGCCCCGAACACATCTTTTATACTTTGAGGGGTGACCACTTCTGGGCCTCCAGAATAGGCGATCTTGCCGTCTTTCACCATCAGTATTCGGTCGCAGAATGTGGTGGCCAGATTTATGTCGTGCACCGCAATTAGAGCAGAGAAATTCTCCAGTGTCCTCTCTCTCAATATCTCCATTATCTCTATCTGACTTGAGATATCCAGGTGGGCGGTAGGCTCGTCCAGTAGTAAAGTGCTGGCCTGTTGAGTGATTATTCTGGCCAGCAAGACCTTCTGCTTTTCTCCACCGCTCAAATTGGAGAAAAGTCTGTCCTTCAAGCTCTCAATACCTACTTGCTCCAAACACCGCTCAGCAATTTCGAAGTCATCCTTTGCGGGCTTCCTCCCATAAGGAGTTCTGCCCAGAAGAACCACATCCATGACCTTGAGGAATGTGTCCGCCTTCTCCTGAGGAAGATAACCCAGATCTTTCGCCACATGCTCCAGCTTGAACTGGTTGGTATTCTTCCCGTCGAGGTATATTGTTCCCCTGTCCGGTGCAAGGATTCCGTAGATCGCTCTCAGCAGGGTTGTCTTCCCGCTTCCATTGGGTCCCAGTAGGGCTACCATCTCCCCACTACTCACCTTAAGAGTCACGTCTGAGAGTATTTCTGTGCTTTCCAGATGCAGTTTTATGTTCTCAACTTCCAAAAGCATATTTTCTCCTCCTCAGCAGGAACAGGAAGAACGGAGCCCCCAGTAGAGCAGTAATTATTCCCACGGGTATCTCCCCTTCGGTTGCCGTTCTGGATACCACATCTATCACCGGCATAAGTGCCGCACCACAAAGCACCGTGGCCGGCAATAAAACCCTGTTGTCCCCACCCACAATTAGTCTTACCGCATGAGGAGTTACCAGACCCACGAAACCTATTGCTCCACTCACAGAAACAGCCACTGAAGTCAAAAGGGCTGAGACCACAATCATTTTTCGCTTGAAGCTCTCTACATCTAACCCCACACTCATGGCATGCTCCTCGCCCATGAGGATGGCGTTGAGCTTCCATGAACTGTATATGGCATAGATAACGCTCCCGATAACCGGCAGTATAACCACCTGGAACTTGAACCAGCCAGCAGTCCAGAAACCACCCATTATCCAAAACACTATCTGGTGCATATCCCTGGCCCCCATATAAAGCAGGAGGGATGTGACCCCCGAGAGAAAGTATGCCATAGCCACACCCGCCAACAATAAAGTTAGAACGGGTAGTGCAGCCTTCACCTTTCCGATGCGGTAGACCACGAACATGGTAGCCACTGAAGCAACAAATGCTCCTATGGTGATATTGATGGTGGATGCCAGCCCAATGACCATAACGAGTGCCGCACCCGCACTGGCGCCACTGGAGATCCCCAGTATGTAGGGGTCCGCCAAGGGATTTCGGAACAGTGACTGCATAATACATCCTGCAGTAGCCAGAGCGACACCCACAGACATTGCCACCAGCGTTCTGGGCAGCCTGTAATCCAGTACGATCTGCTTGGCCATTGGGCTGCTCGAAACATCCAGCAAACCCGTATCGGATGAACCAAAGTTCAGACCAATGAAGACTGCCAGAATATCCAGTATTATGAGAAATAAAATGAACTTAGCTTTCATACCTCCCCAGAAGCTCCACAACTATTGAGGTGAATTGGTGAATGCATGGGGGAGGGTTTTGGAGAAATGAATTTAACAATTTCGTACTGAAATTCTACTGCTATCTGAGACGAAATCGCCCCGCCTAAGTAAGGTGGAGTTATTTTCGTCCATTCAGGCTGTTTAAAGTATCTACAAAGTCTTTTGCAACCTTAATGAACTTCTCATCTTCAGTTGCGCTTATCCAGTCAAATTTAACTCTCTCTTCATTTATCCCTGCACTTTTGAGGATATTCTTCAGCAAAAGATACCTTCTGTAGGCTTTTTTATTACCGCTCTTGAAATGACAATCTCCAAAGTGGCAACCCAGAATTAGAACACCTTCAGCCCCGTGTTCCAGAGCCCTTAATATGTGCTCCAGATCAATTCTCCCCGAACATGGAACCTTCACTATCTTTATTTCCTGAGGATAACTCTTCCTCAATCCACCTACCCTATCGGCAGCCTCGTAACTACAGTAAGAGCAGCAGAAGGCAATCGCATTTACGCTGGAGTTAGAGCTGTCGGTCATCTCAGCAACCCCTCTATCTCAGCATCAATTTGTTCCGTAGTATAGTTTTTGGCCTTTATGGCCTCCACAGGACAGGCAGAAGCACAGACCCCGCACCCATTACAGAAGGTCTCATCGATCTCACAAGCTCCATTTCGGAATTTGATAGCACCGTAAGGACAAACCTCCATACATAATTTACAGCCGGAACATTTCTCTTCATCGATAATACAGGATTCCGCATTCAGATGAAGTTTTTCTCCCGGACGAAGAGTAGATAGGATCTTTCCAGTTGCTGCCAGTGCCTGTTGAGAGCCTTCTTCTACACTGCAGGGACCCGTAACACATCCAGCAGCCATCACCCCCGGTGCAGTCTGTACCGACAGCTCTTCCAACTTAACAAACCCGAACCTATCCCGCTCCACATTGAATTTCTCTGTTAGCTCTTCAATATCAGAACCGGGTGCTATACCGCTCATGAAGACTGCCATATCTACTTCCAGAGAATTGTCTTCTCCATAATCTACCACAACTTTTCCTTCTTCATTTTTTGCTGCTAACTGGCCTTCATTTCGATGGAAGTGGGCAAATTCTTTGGCTTCATCGTAGAGTTTCTGGTCGGAGGGTGACAGCACCATATCCGAGTATATATGGTGTATCCTGCATTGGGGGATCTGCCGGTAGACCATGTGAGCGTATTTCAGTGCAGTAGAGCAGCATATCCGGGAGCAGTATCCCAGCTCCTCTCTCCCCGCACAATGAATTATAGCTATTGACTCTGGCTCATAAGCTCCATCGGCTCCACTTGCCACTACTTTTCCTTCTGTTGGCCCATCTGTGGCCAGCAGCCTCTCAAATTGAGGAGAAGTGTAGATATTGCTGGACATCTGATCGAGGTGGGGGTAGGTAGAAAAGCCGGTCGCCACCACCACCGCCCCACACTCGATATCCACGTTGGTCTCCTGCATATCAAGATCTATGGCATCGAAAATGCATGCCTCCACACACTCCTGGCAGCCTTCATAACAATCTTTCCTGTCTATAAAGGGCGCGTTGGGTACCACACCGGGAACAGGGAGGTAAGCAGCACTCCGATGTTTCATGCCAAATTCATACTCGTTGGGAACCTCTACAGGGCAGGCGCTAACGCATTCATTACATCCTATGCACTTATCCAACTCTACGAATCGAGGCTGACAGTTTACTTTGAGTGAAAAGTTGCCGGGACCACCTCTCGCCTCTAATACCTCCGAATTGGTATAAAGAATTATGTTGTCCCTCTCCAGAGCATCCTGAAGGGGTTGGGCCACCAGACACTGAGCGCATTCGAGGTTCGGCGTAAGCTCCTCGTAGGTCACTGTCTTCCCCCCCAAAAAAGGGCTCTTCTCTATCAGATATACTCTTCTGGAGTCCTCACTCAGATTGAGTGTTGCCGTCACTCCAGCGATGCCGCCGCCGATGACAGCGACGTCTGTATTCACATCGATGTATTTCTCTTCAAGCTCTTCCTGTTCTTTTATTCTGCTTAGAGCAGCATTGATGAGGCTAAGAGCCTTTTCAGTAGCCTTACCCGTATCCTCTTTACCAGCCTTACCAGTAGAATCGTCATCATCTACCCAGGCGCACTGCTCCCGGAGGTTAACAACATGTGTTAAATAAGGGTTCACGCCGGCCTTTCTGGCCACATCTCTTAGAGTTTTTTCTATTCTCTTGGGAGTGCACCCGGCAAAAATTACTCTATCATATTGATTGATTTCTTTTGATAATCGGTCCAGAGCGTCTGGAACGCATAGCAGGGGAACTGAATTTACTTCTAAATTCTCATCCTGTAAGATATCCCTAATTTTGTCCAGATCAACTTTCTGGCTTATCTCCCCCCCACACTGGCACAAATACAGCCCTATTTTCTTTTTATTCATACCGAATGACCAGATTATACCTTTATCTTCGCAACCCACGCATTATCCGTCTTCATGCATTCCAGAATGGCTTTTCCTGTTTTGGACGCCCATATGTTCAAGTCCCTCTCAAAACTGGAGCAGTCTGCAGATACTTTCAGTATTGTTCCCGTGGGAAGAGTTGAAGATTTTGACTGTATCTTCAGTATCGGTTGAGGACACTTCAATCCCCTCAAATCCAAATCTATCTCTTCTCCCATATCGCTCCCTCACTTAACCTATATTTATATGGTATTTTAATTATATGGTATTCTCAGGATTTAAGATCATTTTATTGATATCTTATTAGCTTACACACTAAAATGATGTTGTACCAAATACTTTTATACTACTATTCAAATTTTTCGGATTGATTCAAAGTTCCAAGTCCTAAGTTCCAAGGTTTCAAGTTACTCAACTACAGTTTCTCCAGGCTTTTCTCGGTCAATTCATATGTCTTTATCTCTTCTTCTCTCATTACATCCAGCTCTTTTTTAATTCGCTTGGCATGTTGGTCTACAGTTTCCAGAACATAGTCTTCCCCCAGCTGGTCCTTTAATTCCAGACTGGTCAATATTACTGCCAGGGGGTTTCTTAACTTATCTGCTGAAGTTTCGAATTGAGTCAAGTTAGCTGCCAATTGCTCCAGTGCATCCTTTCTATCCCTATCGACCTCGTAAGCGTTGTTCAAAGCGCTATTGATTCTGCCTATGATCTCCTTGTATATTCCCGGCATCTCCCATTCCACCTCTGTATTGAAATCACCTTCTGCTATCCGCTTGACCGTCTCAGATATGTTTCTGAGGCCCAGATCCAGAGAAATAGACATTTCATTTATCACATTCCCAATATCAGCAAATACGCCTGTCAATTTGGAAACGTCAACCATTTTATCCAGATCACCATCTCTTATTGCTGTGGAGACGTCCTGTATCTGGTGAATGACTGTATTGAGCTGGTGAATTGCCTGATTTATATTGTCGGTAATTTCACTGTAAACTCCCGGCATCTCCCATTCTACTTCAGTAGTGAAATTGCCCTCTGCTATTTGCTTTATAGTATCTGATATGTTTCTGAGGCCCAGATCCAGAGAGATGCTCAATGTGTTCAAAGTCTCTCCTATCTCCACGAAATCTCTATGGAGCTCAGAGGTTTCAAGCGTTTTGGAGAGGTCTCCTTCGGCCAGGGAGACAATATTATCCATGATTTTCAACGAAGATTCCTTGATTTCGGTAAAATCTTCGAATAGCTCTATTACACCACAGAGATTACCCTCTTTAGAATATACAGGCGCATGATTTGCCCTAAGATATTTTATGCTCCCATCCGGGAGACTAACCTTAACATCCAGGTTATTGGTTTTCTTCAATTCATCTAAATATATCTTCAGAGGGCACTTCGAGGTATGGCAATTTTCAGATTTGAAGATTTCATAACATCTTCTTCCCATAAGTTTACTGGGATCTGGAAGGTTGGCCAACTCTGCACACTTCTTATTGGCAAAAATTATCTTACCACTAAGGGACACAATATAGATTGGAACGGAAATATTGTCTATTCCGGAGATTACCTGATCGAGTTCGATACCTTCTTTTTCTAATAATTTTTTGGAGGTGTCTTTACCAGTCGCGGTCATTTAATACTCCTCCTCAGCTCAAGATACAATTCTGGCAGTATAGGTGCCATCATTTTTAACACACTCAATAACCGTTTTTCCAGTTTTAGTAGCCCATAACTGAAGATCTCTTTCAAAAGTGGGGCAGTCAGCTATTACTTTGAGTATGGATCCTTTTTCTACGGCCATAATCTTGGAGTGAATTCTCAAAATAGGCTGAGGACACTTCAAACCCTGCAGGTTGAGCTCAACTTCCTTTGTCTCTTCTTTTCTCTCCTTCACAGATTGCCCGCCCTCTTTTGTTTTTTCTTCAGACGATATATGAGTGGGCTTCTCTGAGAGAGGGATTCCAAGACTTGATCTCACACCTGAATAGTCTGGAGCAATCTGTAATCTTAAAATGAACGTAGCTCCCTGGGGATAATTATCTTCCACATCAATACTTCCTCCATATCTTTCAATTGTCTTTCTTACAATGTATAATCCCAGACCAGATCCGAAGCCATTTCCTGTAAAACCCTCTTCAAAAATCTCATCTTTGATTTCATCAGGTACCCCTGACCCATTATCAGCAATTCTTATATCGCAAAAATTGTCATTCTCTTCAACTGTTATATCTACTCTTTCGGCTTCCCCATGTTTAACGGCATTTCCTATTATGTTGCCCACAACTGAGCCCAACGCGTCATCAGCCAGTACAACACCATCACCATTTATATTAACTTCAATGTCATAATCCTTTTCAATGCTGGACACCAGATCCTTAACATTATAAGGTTTCAAACTTCCCCCAGAAGAGACAAGAGATTCCAACTCCCTCATTCTTTTTACCAGATTAATGCTCTTCTCGATTGACCTGAAAGCATTTTCCAACAGCTTTTCATCTTTGTTTTCCATGAACAGCTCCAATGAGTTGCTGACCACGTTCAAATCATTCAAGACATCGTGTCTCAAGTTCTTGTTCAACAATCTTAAAACTCCGTTAAGCTGAACTATTCTCTCCTCCATTTCTTTTCGGTCAGTAATATCCCTTGCAGCTCCCAGAATAGCCTGCCTACCCTTATATGGGACTCTTGTTACCGCCAATTCCAGGTACCTAATTTCCCCACCTCTGGTAACTACTCTTGTGACATAGATGTTGGTTGCTTCTTTCCCCTCTTGTCTTTTTTCTCCTATTTCCTCTACTTTATCCCTATCCTCCGGATGGATAAGGTCCCATATACTCATATTATACAGCTCTTCCTCGCTGTAGCCAGTGATTTCACACACTCTTTTATTGGCAAATTTAAATCTACTATTCCAGTGTATGAATATCCCGTCATGGGTTTGTTCAACCACCGTTCTATATTTCTCCTCACTCTCTCTCAATTTCTCTTCCGCTTTTTTGCGCTCTGTTATATCTCGAAAACTCCATACTCTACCAACATACTTGTCACCTATTTTCATTGGCTGAGAATAACGTCTAAAAACTGCACCATCTTTAAATTCTACTAAATCCTCGCTTACAGTTTCAGGTTTTTCGTAAATTTCTCTAACTTTATCCATAAACCCCCTGGGGTCTTTTAATTGTTTTTGAACAAATTCAAGAGCTTTATCATCGTCACGATACTTTATAACTGATTCAGGAATCTGCCACATTTCCATGAATTTTTGATTGTAATCAATTATGGCTCCTTCTCTGTCAACCACTAAGATTCCATCGGCAGTTGATTCCAGAGTTGCATAAAGAAGAGAAAGAGATTTTTCCAGTTCTTTTTCATATTGCTCTCTCTCGCTTATCTCTCGTTGAAGCTGCTCATTGAGGTTTTTCAGCTCATTGGTGCGCTCCTTAACCTCTTCTTCCAGATGATCTCGATGTTTTTGTAACTCTTCCTCCACCCGCTTTCTTTCTGTTATATCCCTGAGGATCCCTATGGCACACCACTCTCCTTTCAGCTTGACAGCCGAAATGGATAGCTCAACAGGGAACTCTGTGCCGTCCTTTCTAACTGCCTCCATCTCCAGGGTTTTCCCTACAGCGTAACCTTCCCCGCTATCCTTGAACTTGCGAAATCCTTCTTTATAGGATTCATGGTAGCGTTGGGGAGCTATTATCATATGCATTTCCTTGCCCCGAACCTCCTCACTTGAATAACCGAATATCTTTTCAGCTGCCTTGTTCCAGTAAGACACTTTTCCCTCGTTATCTATAATTATAATAGCGTCTAAAGCGGCTTCAGCAGTTTTTCTAAACTTTTCTTCACTTTCAAAAAGGTTCTCACCGGATTTTTCGTTTTCTTTTATTTCAGGTCTGCTGACCCGCCTCTGGAGTTCAAGTAATTCATTAATTAGTTGATCTTTACTCTTATGTTCATATTGGAAGTATTGGTTAGACATAATACAACTCCTAGACCCATAATGGAAGGTTTCTTTTATTATGATAATTATCTGATAATTAATAAGAATATTCAATTTGGCATGGTGAGGCAATTGATATGTGATATTTTGAATTCGATATTTGAGGATATAAGAGGGGTAGTGCTACCGGGCAGTAAAGGGAAAATCTATTAGGGAATATGTCAAAGAAACCACATGGAATTCTCACACATCAAAGGGGAGAGGAGCAGAGCTGTAGACATATCCCAAAAGGGAGATACTGTTAGAGCTGCCGTTGCCGAGGGCGTTATATATCTGAGAAAAGAGACTATAGAAGCAATTAAAGGTGATAAAATTGCCAAAGGAAATGTTCTGGCAGTGGCGAACACCGCAGCTACCATGGCGGTAAAGAAAACCCCTGATTTGATTCCCATGTGCCATCCCATCCCTCTCACCTCCATAGAGGTCGAATTCGATTTTGAGGAATTTAATGGGGGTAGGGAAGGGATAAGAGCTACCTGTACAGTCAAATCAGTAGGAAAGACGGGAGTCGAGATGGAAGCCCTCACAGGAGCGAGTACCGCACTGCTGACAGTGTGGGATATGGTGAAATCTTTAGAGAAGGACGACACCGGTAATTATCCTGAGACCACTATAAGCGACATAAGAGTGGTCAAAAAGGAGAAACAAGAATTGAAAAAGGATTAAACCCAAAATTTCAAGAAAGCCACATTGCCTAAAAGTTATACCATTATGCCATTATCCTTCCCATTTTGGTTAACAGACCGGGGTTTCTGGAAAATAATTTGAGTAGAGAAGGGATTATCTTAACTAGTGAGGAGGGTGAATCCATGTGAAGGTTCTTCACCAGCTCTTCTAGGTTCCCTTCCTTCCCCAGCCTAACAAGATTATTATATTCTTCGTCTGAAAGAGAGGAATACAATTTCAATATTTTCGAGCCCACCTTGTACTCTCTCTCCATCCTATCCAAATATTCTTTCTTGAAATCCCCCAGGTTGGGGAAATTCTCTCCCAGGATCTCCGCCGCTATAAGGTGATAATATAATCCACCACCAGTATATGGCTTCACCATACCACCCGAATCACCTATAAGAGCTACGTTATCCTTCACAAAATCAACAATGTTGGTGGGTATTGCGCCCGCATTCAATTCCGTGATCTTCCGTGGATTCACTCTCCCGCTGACAGAAGGGTGTTTTTCCACCATGTTCCACAGATAGGATGAGGGGCTTTCCTGGGCAACCACTCCCACTCTGGCAGTGCTCTCATCAATGGGGATGGCGTATCCGAAGAATGAATCGGTGTACTCACTGCCAAAGAAGAGTTCCACAAATTGAGGATTTACGGGCTCGAACTCGCACTCCACCTGCAGGGCAGGGAAGAAATCGGGTCTCTCAAAGCCAAATGTTCTCGCTACCGTCGAGGTGCAGCCGTCAGCACCAATGAGGATATCGTAGGGAAGCTCGTGGGTTCCTTTGGGGGATGAAGCCACGGCTGTGGCTTTACCACTTGAGTTAAGGTTCGCTCCCTCAAACCGGGTCTTGGGTTTAACCGTTGCATAACTGGATGCTCTTCTCAACAGCTCTGAGTCCAGCACCTTTCTCTCAATGACTACTGCACTGCTCCTTCCTTCCATTCTTATGCGGTTGCCGTCCGGCGAAAATAGATAAGCACCTTTGATGTCCTGGAGATGGCATTTGTGGGAGACGTGATTCCTGAGTCTGGAGTAGCAGTCTTCACTTATCAGGCCTGCACACTGCACAGGGAAACCAGGTAGAGGGTGCTCCTCCAGAATAGTGATATTATGGTCTTCGCTTCTGGAGCCGATCTCTATTGCAGAAAGGGAGCCTGCAGGGCCTCCTCCCACTATTAAAACTTCCACATTCTCTTATTCGTGGTAGAAATATATAATTTTATTACCTCAACTATTCTATCAGCACTTCCATTTTTGATCTCTTTCCATTATGGGGACACCCGAACCGGAAAACTTTACAACCATTCATGCCATCTTTTGCCATGCTCAGGTTAGCTGTCACTGGAAGACCCGGTATAGGGAAAACCACTTTCTGCCTCAACGTATTCAACTCCCTCAAAGGTAAAACTGGCATCTGCGGTTTTATAACCCAAGAAGTTAGAGAGAAGGGAAAGAGAGTGGGTTTTAAACTCAAGAATCTCCACACCGGTGAACAGGCCTGGCTGGCGAAGGTCGGTAGCGACTCTCCTGTTAAAGTGGGTAAATACGGTGTTATGGTCGATGCCGTGGACAGATTCTCCCAGGGACTGGATTGCCAGAGCTCTCAACTGTGCATCGTTGATGAGATTGGACCTATGGAGCTGAAGAGCAAACAATTCATCCAGCTAATAGAGGATCTGCTCTCAACCAACATGTCATGCATTTTTACCGTCCATCAGAAATCCAAACACCAGCTGGTGGAGACTGTAAGAAAAGAGTGTGAGGTTGTTACTCTGGATGAGAGCAACAGGGATTCTATGGTTGATGAGGTAGCGGAGCGATTCTATGATCCGGGAAGGTAAGGCAGAAATCTATGTAGAAGATGTTTTCTATAACCCCAAAATGGAGTTCTGCAGAGACATGGATATGCTCATTTTCTCCCACCTCCCCACCACAGAGTATCTGGATGCCCTGGCCGCTACAGGGATTAGGGGGATCAGAGCGGCTCTTGAATGTGGGTTTGATGTCACGTTCAACGACAAGAACTGGGATGCCCAGAGGATCATAAAGAAGAATGTGGAGCACAACGGGGTTAGGGGAGAGGTGGTGGGGATGAATGCTCCCACATTGATGACCCAGAGGTATTTTGAGCACGTGGACCTCGATCCCTTTGGCTCTCCCTCAGAGTTCATTGATGCTGCCTGCAAATCAGCCACCAGATACCTCAGTGTTACAGCCACCGATACGGCAGCCCTGTGCGGGAGTTCCAGGGTATCGGGGTTGAGGAAATACTCAGCATTCGCTCTCAAGACTGAGTACTACCCGGAAGTGGGGTTGAGGATGCTTATAGGTAAAGTGGCCAGAGAGGCCACCAAATACGATAAAGGAATTGAAGTGATCATTTCCTGGACCAGAGAGCATTACTACCGGGTCCACTTGAAGATCAAGAAGTCAGTTTCCTTTGCCGGAAAGCTCTACAATAAGATAGGCTACCTGTTCCACTGCTGGAATTGCGGAAGAAGGACTTGGGCTTCAATGAAGGATACTGAAACTCCTTTATGTGAGTGCGGCAGTCCATACACAATTATAGGGCCCCTATGGCTGGGAGAACTTCACAACAGGAAGTTCGTCTCCAAAATAATGGATAAAGTAGATGATGAGAGCGAGATGAGCAAGCTCCTTTACAGGATTGAGGGTGAGCTGGAGACACCCTTCCATTACGACCTGCACCTCCTCTCCAAAGCTGCTGTTACGTCCCCACCCAAGATGAGAGACCTAAAAGAGTTTATAGAGAGTGCAGGTTTTCAGTTTTCTCCCACCAGGTTCTCAGGGACAAGTTTTAAAACTAACGCAGATATGGAAAATATACTGAAAATATTGAAGTCTAAAGAGCCTTAATAATGGTTCTTGATTGATTTTTCTCTTATCTAAAAATAGTTTAGTATTAGTGTATTAACATAATCCTTTAACATCAGTATTGGAGTTGAGTGTAGGTGGGTGCTACTACACACCCATGGGTGTGATTAATATGAGAGATTTTATATATCATAAATTTACTTCATTACTCGTTGGGTCAAGTGGTAGAGTATTGGTAATATAATACAATATAGTATGGTATGGGATATGACTCGATTGAGGGGGGGTCGTTTCAAAAGATAAGCCCAAATTTCACCACATAGCCATCATGACCCAACCTAACTTAAACCCCGTCTATACTGCTTAAATTGTGGAAACGGTTTGGAGGTGATACTTTGGCAAAGTTGGATTCTCTTTTTGAGAAATTGGAACAGAACTTGGAGACTCCGAAAAGCTGGAGAACATTCAAAGGCAATAACCCTATAATAGCAGCAGTTTCTAACTTGCTAGTAGGCAGTGGATACCTCTATACGGGTCAAATCATTCTGGTTCAGTTTTCCTAAGTTTAACATGGTGATTTCATTTTTAACTTTTGAGATTGGTGTACTTGGGGATTGGGGGATTCTAAGTATCGTCTTGCTATTTTTGGTTAGTTTCACTCATTCATATAATCTCGCTGACAGAAATTTCCATGAAAAATCCATAAAAAAGATACAAACACAATCTACAGATCTTAAATTGATTGAAAGAAAAAGCGTTGTCGAAAATAAACAGATTCAAGAGCAAAGCGAAGAGTTGGTTCCATATATGGCTTATCATTATGGAGAGAAAGAGACTCTCACTTCCTTCATTTTATGGAAAACGCTTTACATGGCATTTTATCCCATCTGGAGATACTGGGTTGGTCCGGGAGGGGATACTATAGCTTTAACCTCCGATAATAACCTTATTCTGGCCAAAAAAGATAATTTCGCTTCAAATTTCCCCTTTCCCAATCCTGCAATTAATCCCAAAATATCTACCTACAATTTGTCACGAGTCACTGATTTGGATACTGCGCCTATCTTCCCCAATGCTTCTTTTTGGTTCAAATCTCCAGCATTATGGTATGCACGAAGAAAACGGAGCCTGGATTCGGCATACGTAATATTTTCCCCAGAAAATATTATGGGAAAGGATGTTCTTGAAGCCAGAAGAGAAGATTCACAAGGGCTGATTAATTATTTAAGAGAAAATATACCGCTTGGAGGTTGAAAGGCTTTATTTGATGTTTTGTTTAAAAGATGCAAATGGTTACATAACTTAGTTAAATTATATAATCTTATAACTGATAAAGAAGTTTCATAGAAAAAAGTTGTAATTATATAGATAATGAGAGATTAGTGAGAGATTAGTGAGAGATTACCAGTAGAACCATCCGAAGGCTATCATCACTATGCCCCAGAAGATTCCGGCTTTGGCCATATCTGCCTCAAAAGGCATTGTTCTGCTCCTCTTAATGGCATAAATACCGTATATCAGGGATAAGACTCCAAAAAGAAGGAACCATATCGCAATATATTGAGTGAGAGACATCAATTTCAGATGTGTAAATTCATGTGCAACTTCTGAAAAGCTGAGCCCACCCAACAAGCCGCTTGCCGACTCCGTTACTCCATTCCCTGCAACCATGTATAACACCAGTGGATTGTCAGAGTGGTCAAATATAAGTATTTCGTTTCTTACTCTTATGTGGTAACCTATACCCGAACTTAACCCCTCACTGACTCTACAGATAAAGTTAGGAAAATTGTTATTCTCTATTACTGAGGGCAGATTTCAGCTCCTTTAATCTGTTCTCGCATAAGATAAAAACTTCTTTTGCTTCCTCCTGAGTCAAGCTTCCGTCTGCAATGTATGAGCCTATGCCAGGGTATACCATATAATCTATCTCCCATCTCACATTATCATAGGCAACATTGTCATCCTGCATTAGATCATCAAACATTTTTTCAATGGAGTTCAGCAACTCATTTTTTACCTCTTCCATAATCCAAATCTTGATTTCCCAGAATAAATTTTTACCGAAAATTGGATATGCATAGGGCAGATAATTTTATTATGGTTAAATTCCAGGAGTTTGCAGAGTTCTGCACTCAAATTGAGAAAATTACTTCCACTCTTGAACTCGCTTCTCGTATTGCAGATTTTATTTGGGATGTAGAGGACGATGATGACCTCTACAATATTGTTCTGTTCCTCATGGGGAAGATCTACCCTCCCTGGGATGAAAGGGAAGTTGGAGTAGGAACAGGTTTGATTTATGAAGCTATTAGAATAGCCACTGGAGTGAAAAAGCGAGAAATAGAGAATACTGTTAGAGATACTGGTGATTTTGGGATTGCCGCCGAAAAAGCTCTGCAGAACAAACAGCAGATGACCCTCTTTGAAGAAGAGAATACCATCCGGAGATTGAGGGAAGTATTCGACAAAATGAGCTCTCTAATAGGTGAAGGCAGCCAGAAAAACAAGATTAAGTCCATGATCGACCTCTATACATCGGCCACTCCTGCAGAGGCCAGGTACATAACCAGACTTGTGCTAGGTGAAATGAGGCTGGGTGTAGGAGAAGGGATAGTTAGAGACAGTATATCCAAAGCCTGGGGCATCAACGCAGAGATAGTGGAGAGAGCGTACATGATCACCAACGACTATGGTAGAGTGGCGGTAGTGGCCAAGAACGAGGGTGAAAAAGGTCTCACGGAAATGAAAATTGAGCTGCATACTCCTGTTAGAATGATGCTTGCCCAAGTAGCGGAGAATATGGAAGAAGAAATCCACAAGATGGAGAAGGCAGGTGTAGAATGGAAGTTTGACGGGTCCCGTGTGCAAGTCCACTGGGGGAACGGTAAAGTAACAATTTACTCCCGCAGGCTGGAAGATGTAACTAAAGCGCTCCCAGAAATCGTCAGAGAAGTGAAGGAGAACGTAAAAGAAGGGGTCGTTCTGGACGGTGAAGTGGTGGCCATTGGCAAAAATGGGAGGCCCATGTCCTTCCAGCATATCCTCAAGAGATTCAGAAGGAAGTACGATGTAGAAGAAATGGTAGAAAAGGTCCCCCTTATCGCCCAGTTCTTCGACATCCTCTACGCTGACGGTAAAGAGGTTATTGACCTGCAATTAGAGGAGAGGAGGAAGATCCTGGAATCCTCCATGCAGGATACAGAAACAATTAAAGTTGCCAGACAGGACGTCACCTCCAGCTTTGAAGAAGTTCAGAAGGTATACAACGAGGCATTGTCTTCTGGACATGAAGGTGCCATGCTGAAGAATCTGAAGTCAGCATATATACCGGGTAAAAGGGGGAAGCACTGGTTGAAGCTGAAGGCAAGCGTAGAGAGTCTGGACCTGGTAGTTATAGGTGGGGAGTGGGGTGAGGGCAAAAGAAGCCATTTGATGAGCTCCTATGAGCTGGCATGCAACGACCCAGTGAGCGGTGACCTCATTCCAGTAGGGAGAGTAGCTACAGGGTTCAGTGACGAGCAGCTGGAAGAGTTCACGGAGCTGTTCAAGCCCTTGATAGAGTACGAAGAAGGTAAGAAAGCAGTCTTTCAACCCAAGATAGTGTTCGAGGTCGGCTACCAGGAGATCCAGAAAAGCCCCAAATACGAGGGAGGTTACGCCCTCCGCTTCCCCCGCTTCATCAGGATGAGGGATGATAAGTACATCGAGGAAGCAGACACCATAGAGAGGATAGCAAAGCTGTTCGAAGGCTCCGGCTGACGTTCCATCAAGCTAACTTATGGTCCAGCTGAGCACTAAGCCCGTGCAGAGAGCCTCTTCAGTGCCTGCCTCTTATCGTATTGCCCCAGTTCGGCCTGTTTTACTGCATCCTCCATGAACTGGTTTACTTCATCATAGCTCTGCCTGTCCACGGGGAAGGGTATTCCATCCTTCCCACCCACAGCAAAACAATATCTGGCGGGGTCCTGGTTCTCGTACTCCACATTATACACCAGATCAGATATGAGGGATAATGCCCTGATCGCCCCCTTGCCCATGCCGTTTATCATTAGCAGATCCTCAAAACTGCCTACCTGGAGGTCGAAGGCGTGTTCGAAGGCCTTCCAATTCACCCTTCGGGGAACGCTCAGCCCTTCCTTGTATCTAGTAATTGAAAGGAGCCTATTGTAATCCTTTCTGTATGTTCCGTCCTTTATGAGGTCAACCGATAGCTCTCTGCTGTCCTGACTCTTATCTGCCACCAGATCCATCACCGAACTCTCTTTCCGCTGGGCAACTATTCCGGAGTGAATTTCCTCCTTGATGCCCGGAAGATCGGATTCAAAGCTCCAGTGATACCTTCTGGCCATCCTGTCATTGTCGTTCAGCCCCTGCTGTATCACAGTCCAGTAATTGGAGGAGAAGATGAGTATGTGGTGGTAGATGTTGTATCCGTCCTGCAAGGCAGCATTATCGATCTTGGCGGACAGCTTGCTGATGGTGGTCAGCTCTTCACACTTATTGTTCATCTCCAGCTCGTCGCAGAACTGGATGATGTGCTGGGGGGTCTTCCTGCCCTCACTGCCTTTGCCACCTGCCACCCGGATATCGAATTCCGAGGTGTTAAGCACCGATTTCAGCACTCCAGTTAGAACTGTAGTGGTTCCTGAAGAGTTCCAGTCGAATCCCAGGACGTTAGAAAAAGATTGAAAGAAAATGGGGTCACTCAACCTCCTGAACAGCTCTTGTTCCCCGAATTCATCGATTATTAAGGTTATAATTGGTTTGGCCAGCTTCTTCATCCTGCCCAGCAGCCAGTGAGGAGCCTTACCATGATGTAGCGGAAGATAGATCGATTTGCTCACAATTTCCAGTTCTCAACCTGTAATTTCATTTTTTTGGGTGGTCTGAATGTATACTTGGGGTAATCTATGGTGTGTTACAGTATGTTATTCACTGGGTTTTGGGCTCCAGATAGTCTTTGGGAGCTGCCTCATTGGGCTCCAGGAACTTATTCAATATCTCGGGGATCTCTACTCTCCCGTCTTCCATCTGAAAGTTCTCCACGATGGCCGTAATAGCCCTCGAAGTGGCCATGGCGGTAGAGTTCAGGGTGTGAACGAATCCTTTGGAGGGTTTTCCCTTCTCCTCACTGTATCTGATGTCCAGTCGGTAGCTCTGCCAGTCTGTGCAGTTGGAGCAGGATATGACTTCCCTATACTTACCCTGAGAAGGCATCCACATCTCTATATCGTATTTTTTGGCAGCAACAATCCCTAAATCTCCGGTGCAGATGTTGACCACCCTATAGGGGATCCCCAGCTCCTGCACTATGGTCTCCGCATTCTCCAGAAGTTTTTCATGCCAGTCCCAGCTGTTCTCCGGCAGACAATAAACAAACTGCTCTACTTTGTTGAATTGATGGACCCGGAATATTCCCTTGGTATCCTTGCCGTGGGCACCTGCCTCTCTTCTGAAGCAGGGACTTACGCCCGCATACAACAGGGGAAGCTGGTCCTCTTCCAGGACTTCATTCATGTGCAAAGCCGCCAGTGGATGCTCAGAGGTAGCGATGAGGTAGAGGTTTTCGTCATCCAGCTTGTAGATCACTTCTTCAAAATCATCAAAAGAAGTAACCCCCTCATAGGGCTCCCTCTTCATCATGAAAGGGGGAGAGGTGAGTTTAAACCCTTTTTTACCCAGGGTGTTCATGGAGTGGAGCATTATAGCATAGTCTAACCACACCAGGTCATCGAACATGTAATAAAATCTGGAGCCAGCTACTTTCCCGGCTCTCTGGGTGTCCACCCAGCCTGCACCCTCTACTGAATCCGCATGGCCCACTGGCCTTTTATTTACAACCTCGTGCTCTACATTGTCCTCGAATTGGTCCAGGTGTTCAGAATAGACTTTGGGCTTACCCCAGTACTTTACGGGGACGTTCTGGGTATCACCTTCTCCCATAGGAACGCTGGAGTGGAGAATATTGGGGATGGAAAGCAGCACCTTATTCCTCTCCTCTTCGATCTCCTTAAGCTCTTTTTCATCTTGTTTGACTTTATCAGAAAGTTCCTTGGCTTTAGAGATAAGCTCTTGTTTATCATCCTTTTTGGCCGATTTAATCTTCTTGGATACCTCATTCCTCTGATGCCTCAGCTCATTGACTTCTTTTAACGTTTTACGCCACTTTTTATCCAATTCGATGGCTTTCTCAACTTTCTCCGTTCCCTCGCCTCTTCTCTGTTGAGACTCCATGAGCTTGTCCGGATTTTCACGGAGAGCCTGAAGTATGCTCCACATAATACCCAATTAATTTGCCTGAGGTTAATATAATTTATTAATAAGTTAACCGGCGTTACCAAGCCGGAGAAGAATTCAAATCCTCAAATACGACTTTACAAAGACTTTACTTGAGAGCTTGCTGAAACTTATTACTCTACATTCACAACAACCAATTCCATCACTAACTTTAACTTAAAAATAAATAAAATAGTGTGAAGGTTATTAAAGATATTCCCAAACACCGTATCCCTTGTAGTTGTATACTATGGTTTTTGTGGTGGTCAGTTCGGCTATGGAATACCCTATTCCTTCTCTGCCTATTCCGCTATCTTTCATTCCTCCGAATGGATAGTATCCGATCCCGTGTCTGGGGTACTCGTTGACGAACACTGATCCCACTTCCAGCTTTCTGGCAATCTTTCTGACCCTTGCTTCGTCATTGCCGAATACTGCAGCATCCAAACCGAATTTAGGAGAGTTGGCAACTTCAATTGCCTCATCCTCGTCTTTAACTTTCACCAGGATGGAGAACGGTGCAAAAACATCCTCATTAAAGCCTCTCATTTTATCCAGGTTTTCCTTATCGGCCTCTACTATCATGGGCCATAAGTACCCCCCTGAACGCCTGAACTCCAGCAGAGAATCTGCTCCATTGTCCACGGCATCGTTATAGATTTCTTGCACGTAGTCAGCAGTCTTCTCGTCAATGAGGGGACCCATCATGGCTTCCTCATCCTCTTCGGGATTCTTGGGCTCAATAACCCTCAGGGATTCCACCAGCCTTCGTTTCACTTCATCATAAGCGGGTTCCTCCACTATGATCAGTCTTACCGCATCGCATCTCTGGCCAGAGTAACCCGTTATCCCCTTGACAATCTTGGGTATCGTATTTTCCAGGTCAGCATCCTCCAGGACAACTACGGGGTCTTTTCCTCCCAACTCCATGTGGAAGTGCTTTATACCCGCATTCCTCAATATGTCAGCCCCCGTTTCGGTGCTACCGGTGAAAGTTATTGTTCTGATCCTTCTGTCACCTACAAGGGCTCCAGTTTCTCTGCCTTTCAATCCCATAGTGGAGAAACTTTCTTTGGGAAATTCGGAGAGCTCTAAAAGTCTGGTAAACAATAATGCTGCCAAAGGATCCGCAGAAGCGGGTTTGAGGACAATGGAGTTACCTGAAAGCAGAGATGGTATCACTTTGGATGAGGTTATGAATAACGGATAGTTGAAGGGACTTATAGCCAGTATCAGACCATAAGGCTCCCTCTTCACGATGGCCTCGCTTTCAAGAGTTTCTTCGCTCCAATCCCCGGGAATATAATCGCCCATTATTATCCTCGATTCCATAGTGGTCTTCTCCAACCTCTCTATGGTGGCATTTACCTCGCCCTGCGCGTTCTTTTTTGGTTTACCCGCATCTACTATTAGTGTGTTAACAAAATCATCAAATGACTTTTTCATCATGTCTGCAGCTCTCAGGAAACTCTCTACTCTCTTTTCACCGGGATAATCCCTTATTTTTCTTCTGCCCTGCTCATAGACCATTTGAATAGCGCTTTCGATTTGCTGAGCATCCGGTATAGAGACTCTGGCAATAATCTCTCCCGTATTAGGACTTTCAACCTCGTAAGACTGATCACCAAAGACCCAGTCACCACCTATAAACATCCCGAACTCGGGTATTCCATCTTCTCCAATCCTAAATATATCATTGAAATATTCACTTTTAAGCAATCTGCTCATCTCCAATTTTTGACCCATAAATCCACCCCCCAAGGTGTCTAATCCATTCAATACCGACCCTTGCACACCTGACTGGAGCACTGCATCTGATAGAGCCGGTATTAAATGATGCTCCGAATGTTTTTTCCGGAACAATCCAAGAAGTAGTTGGTTTTTCAAGGATTAAAACATTATGAAAAGAATAGTGAAAAACCAGAAATGCGTTCTGGAGCCACGTGGCATTAACTTCGTTAATACCACTACAATTTAATATTTTACACTAGAGGATATGCTAGAGAGGTGTTGAGCGCAGCGAGCACCTCAGTGTGAAGGTCGAGGTTTCTGAAGCTCGTGGGTTAGCTTTCTGTAGCAAAGCTTGGTATCGCGAAGGGATACCACTATTGAGAACAACAAGTCTTAGTCTTCCCTTGTTGACCACGTTACCAAGAATTACAGGCGAAATGGAACAGCGAGCAGGTATAATGTTCCGATGTAGTAAATTGAAGCTCCCCACCAGAAAAAGGGGCTGGACTTGAAGTCAAAAACTCCTATGTACCAGGGATACGTCCAAATTATGATCCCCAAATGCATTATAATGAACGGAATCAACAGATGCTTCCACGCAGGTAATCCAAAAACCTTTCTCCTCTTCTGTAGTTCTTCTGCCAGGATGTAGGAGAAGAAAGGGATTACATACAAGATATAGTGGGGATAGTTTATTCTGTTGAGGGTCATAAAACCCAGGAAGAGGATGAGATACAGCGTCATGTGGGAGCGCGGCTGCAGCCTGATCCTGTATGAAACCCAACCCAGCAGAGCCAACTGTAGAATGACGGGTACAACAGTATTCCCCACACCGGGCAGAAAGTAGTAGTAGATGCTCATGCTGGCGGAGGTTCTCTCGAAATTGTAGAGGAACGCATAGTGTAGGAACTCGTTGAAAGCGAGCAAGAGAAACGGTAAGGCAATCAATAAGGATATAACGGTGAAAGAGAGCAAGAACCGGAACAGGAATTTCCTGCTTTTGAGATAACGGGCGATAAAGACTGGGAGCAGTATTAACGGAAATAACTTGCTCATAAAGCCTGCCGATAGAGCAGCTCCTCCCCACACAGGTCTGCTCCTATCAAGCAGGTAGATGGTGAGGAGGATGAAAAAGATCACGAAGTTATCAAAATAGCCCGCATATACTGCAGTGAAAGTAAATGGGTTCAACAGGAAGATGAGCAGACAAATCATTGAATATTTTTCGCTTAACCGTTCTCTGGCAAGAAGATAGACAAGGGTTGCGGAAAGAACATTGAATATCGCCAGAAATGCCTTGGCAGTAAAGGGGCTGCTGTTGAATACCCAAAAAATGGCTCCCAAGCTATAAAGGAACAGTGGAGGATAGTGATAAACGTTCAGGTATCTTATATGGTCCCCATAAAGCATCTCTCCCAGAGCAATGCGTTCCGCCGCCTTAACAAAGTTCTGAAAATCGGGTAGAGAGTAGTTCAAGCTACCTACAAAAAGGTAGAGCACAAGGAAGATGAACAGCAGCAAAGCCACTCTTTTGACCTGTCTATTAAAGCATGATTCCCCCTGCGCGCATCCCCTTCAATTCAGTAGAAAAAATTTGCCATAAGTTGTTGGTAAGGTCGTCTTCCAAGCCCATCTTCACATCAGCGCTTTCAAGCCGGTCAATCCAGCCCGCATAAGTTTATACCGCCACCCAGCAATAAAAAAGCGATTATCCATCTAAATACCTTTAATTCACGAACAGATCTCCAAACCATGAAAACACTATGTAGGGTACAGCAGCCACAATTATCAGCCTGACATTAACCAGCCCCTTTATCCACAGGAAAATGAGTACAGTTATCGCTCCAACGAGAGTCATAACCAATCCTGTAGCCCTTACAATAAAGGGGTCAACAGAAGTGAATCCCATCATTAAAGGAGTAAACACTATTCCACTATTGCCCGTAAGAATACCGGCTACCCCAGAGACTACAGCAGCCACAAAGGCACCGACAAACCCAACGGTGTCAATACCTGTAAATTCTCCAGCACACGCCGGTAATAGCACCAACAGCAATAATAAACATAATATATTCTGTTTAATCCTCAATTCAACCCCCTCATTACTTTAGTAACTGGCCAACACCCTATATATAATTTATTCTTTATATAAAAAGTCATTCAAAGTGCAAAGTTCAAAATCCACTGTCCCTGGCTAACCATAATATTAATGTTAAATAATATAAACTAACGAAAACAAAAACTTAATGTTTTTATTCGAAAAAAGCGACTTGTTGGGGTTGAGTCGCCCTTTGAAAATTGTTCAATAACTCCAAGCTTAACACTTCCAGCCCCACGCCTTAAGTGTCACGAGGAGAAAATATATGATCAGAACTGAGAATTTGACCAAAGTTTATGGGAAATTTAAGGCACTGGACCAGCTCGACCTAAATATTGGTGAGAATGAGGTCTTTGGTTTTCTGGGTCCCAATGGAGCGGGGAAAACCACTACCATAAACCTCCTGATGGGGATGCTCCAGCCTACCTCAGGGAAGGTAACTATAGGCGGTATTGACGTCACTACCGACCCCTTGAAGGTAAAGAAGATATGCGGTTATTTGCCGGAGAACGTTGGTTTTTATGGGCATCTCACTGCCAGACAGAATCTTTCCTATTTTCTGGAGTTCTACAAAACCGATAAGAAAAATGTGATCGATGACCTCCTTGAGACTGTGGGGATATCTCATGCCGCCGATAGAAAGGTGGAGCAGTTCAGCAGGGGGATGAAGCAGCGTCTCGGTCTTGCTCAAGCGCTCCTCAACGACCCTCAAGTTGTTTTTCTGGACGAGCCCACTTCGGGACTAGACCCTCAAGGAGCAGCAGACTTCCGCCAGATCATCCGCAGCCTCAAGAAAGAGGGAAAGACCATCTTCTTCTCCTCCCACATACTCTCCGAAGTAAAAGAGGTGTGTGAGACAGTAGGGATTATCTCTAACGGTAAACTGATAGCAAAGGATAGTATTGAGGAGTTCGCCAGGAGCAGCATGAGCATAGCAGTGGAGACCCAACCCGCAATAGACCCCTCCATGCTGGAACCTTTTGGAGAAGTGAGTCTCGAAGACTCCAGGGCCGTGGTAGATGTGAAGGAGGACTGCAGACTGGACATATCTCAATCCCTCTCCCAGAACGGCTACATCATCAGGGAGCTGCATTTAATGGAGCCCAGTCTGGAGAAAATATATCTAAATCTGGTGGGTGTGTAAAATGAGCTTCTTAGTGGTGGCCAAGAAAGAGTTTGGGGATCAGATAACCAGCAAGAGATTTCATGGCAATACTCGCCATCATGCTCCTCTTCTCCACCTTCTCATACTATCAGGGAATGGATAACTTCATGAGCAGTTATGAGCGATCTGTGTCCGGTGATGCACCCAGACCCTCCATAGCAATGGTGTTCACCACCTTCGGCTCTACGGGGATAATGGTCTTCGGAGCCATTCTGGGACTGCTCATGGGATTCGACCTCATAACCAGGGAAAAAGAGACCGGCTCCCTTAAAACCCTGATGTCCCACCCTGTGTTCAGGGACCAGATAATAAACGGAAAAGCCCTGGGTGCCTTTGCCGCTCTTCTACTGGTAGTCGCCCTGACCCTCTTCATGGCTTCAGGCATCATAGTGATGAAGGGTTTTATGCCCTCCCTTGATGATCTTTCTGCTTTGTTCAAGTTCGGGTTGATCACTTTAGCTTACTTGTTCACTTTCTTTTCCATAGCCCTATTCGCATCAACCACCTCAAAGAATTCATCCACAGCTCTGCTCGTTGCGTTCGGCATATTTCTGGTGTTCTCCATAGCAATGCCCATCATGGGGAACATTGTAGCCGAAGTTGCAGTTGGTCCCCCTCCAAGCTCCCCTCCACAGGTTGAGGTCTCAAGACCAGTTCCTACTGGATCTGGAGGTTCCGCCAGCTCCTCAGTGACCAGAGAAGTGGTAGTGGAGGAGAGGAGCGATGAATATCAAAAATGGAGAGAAGAAATGAACGAATATAACAACAAGAGGAGGTCAGTAGCGGCTATCTTCAGCGTCACATCCCCCTCCACCAACTATTTGGCCGTCATCTCCTCACTTTCAGAACGCACATCCTATTATTCTTATCAAAGCGATGACACCACCAATAATCTGGTGGGCTTCATTTTATTGCCGGTGATCTTCTTCGTTATAGCATATATCAAATTTCTCAGGATGGAGATAACATGAAAATGAAAAAGAAAACGGGAATGAGAACAAGAATAAAAGCAAGAATTGATGATAAAGATTTCAATCTGAAGAACAGTTTAAGATATGGATTAATTTTGGCTATAATAACTTTATCGACTCTGGTTATGGGGTCACTGGATTGCGATGTAAGAGGAGTAACTGCAGTTCCGGGAGAAGTCCTGGACTTTGACATGAGAGTTTCTAACGACTTGAACCTGGATAGAAACACTCGTCTCTACTACGAGGTTCCTGAAGGTTTCGATGCAAAGTTCCTGTATCAGGAGAAAGAAGTTGAA
Organism: uncultured archaeon; assembly: GCA_964596255.1. Classification (GTDB taxonomy): domain Archaea; phylum Halobacteriota; class Archaeoglobi; order Archaeoglobales; family Archaeoglobaceae; genus JdFR-22. Next base: position 17,178 of record CAZQTT010000008.1, on the reverse strand, counting down.
TGGCTTCAATTGAATTCATACCAGTCAAAATCGATTGAGTTCCAGGTGGAAGTTCCACATGATGCCGAGGAACGAGAGTATTCTATCAGGGCTTATGCCTCCGGTATGAGCGGTAAGACATTCCGCATCAATGTTGTAGAGCAGGACAGGCTGAAGATAACACCCTCAATTTCTGGTGTGTCTATAGAAGCGGGAGAAAAAGTTTATTTTCCTTTAACTATCAAGAATGAGTTGAATGCGGAGTACGGAGTGGATCTATCCTGCTCAACTCCTGAGAACTGGAGCTATAAGTTCATGGAACACGGCATGGAAGTCTACAGGATCGTTCTGAAGCCCCACGAACAGAGGACCCTTACCCTGGAGGTTGAGTCGGACAGCAGTGCCGAAGTGGAAGAGCATGAGATAACACCCTACTTCAACCAGCAGGCAACCGAACTGAATGTGAGGATAACAGAGACCCACAAGGGTGAGCAGGGCAAGATAAAGATCAAGGTAGTGGGAAAGGACGGTAGAGCCATTGACTCCGCCAGAATAAGTGTTGCTGGTAGCGAGTTCTTTACCTCCGCCGAAGGCGAGACCACTATCTAAGTCTCCCCGGGAACATATGAACCGGAGATCAGCAAGGGAGGCTACTACACCAAGGAGCTGGACGAAGTTGAGGTCAAGGCGGGAAGAACCACAGACCTGGGAACCATAATGGTAGAGAAAAAGCCATACTTCGTTGAAGCGAGTGTCTCAAACCCCAGCGTAAGCTTTGTTCTGGGGAGTGGGAACCCCACATTCAAGTTCAGAGTGGAAAATAAGGGGTATGCGGACGATACCTACAGCTTCAATGTAGATGGTTTACCTGAAGATTTCCACTCAAGGTTTAAGGAAGCCCAGCAATCTACTGAATCAACCTCAGAAGCTTTCATTCCCAGTGGCGAGTCAAAGGACATTTATCTGGAGGTATTGACCCCGCCCAACGCCAGGATAGACGATTACAATCTGACCCTGACTGTAGATGGTCATCAGACAGTGGAGAAGACACTCAAGCTCAGCCTGAGAGGAGAGTACAGGATCCATTTCGAGCCCATGGGCGGCAGGTACCTTACAACCGCCGAAGCAGGAGATGTAGCTGAATTCGAAGCCAGCTTGAGGAATATTGGGAGAGGTGCCACTCTGACAGACCTCAACATAAGTCTGAGCGGGCCTTCCAAATGGGAAACCTCAGTCAATCCTTCAGATGTTCCAGCAATTCAGTCTGGAGACAGAATACCTCTAAAGATAACTGCATTTATACCCTCAGATGCTCTGCCAAGCGAGTACAAGCTGCAATTGAATATCCAGGGTGACCAAATAAATGATCGGGAGGAGTTGAAGGTGATCGTCAAGGAGAAGAGCTACGCAGGGATTATGGGCGGAGCAATAATATTAGCGGCTCTTGCAGGCCTGTTTATAGTGTTCAGAAAATTCGGGAGACGATAGCCTAAGCTAAACTTAGAGCGAAACTACAGCGCTAACGCTAAAACCTGTCTTTACTTTTTCCATATTTATCATAAATAAAATAAGATAAAAAATAGTGTAGACTTTTTATAATACAATTGAGCAATGAAAAGAATCCTGTAGAATGGTCTTCTTTTTCTTTACCTGAATTGGCTTACTACACTTTCTTGACATTTACTGCTTTAGGGCCTCTATCGCCCGCTTCGGTTTCAAACTCAACTACATCGCCTTCGTTGAGTGATCCCGATTCAACTCCACTTCTGTGGACGAAGATGTCTTCGCCACCTTCATCGGGCTCGATGAAACCGAAATTCTTCTTTTCGTCGAAGAACTTTACGGTACCTCTCATAAGTTCACCTCACGAACATTTGACCAACGTTATGCTTCAAGTATTTAAGTTTTGGCTTTAAAATCACAAAATTTCACAATTTAAGTTATCATATTGAAAAACTCTAATCTATTTTACTACTTGGAAATTAGATTGTTTTATTCCCATATGCTAGATGGGGCGTGTTCTTAGATTTGCACCTTCCAGGACGACCGTACTGCCTTTCAGGGCAATTTCAATCTTCTGGTCGAGGTAGTCTTCACTTATAGCCCATTTATCATCCTGGGAGGACCCCAGTTTATTCAACAAGTCCCTGGAAGCGTTATAAAATTCTTCAGCATCACTATCGCTATCCCATGCTGTTTTCCACTGCCAGTAAAAGGAGTTGTTATCTCTATAAAGAACGTATGAGTCTCCGTTCCACCCCTCCGCAGCATTTCGGGCGATTGTGTCGTTGAGATGAGCGGCAAGGAAAGTGAATGCCACCAGCTCCCCCAGCCTATCTTCTTTGGCCATCTCTCCCGGAAACTCATCATTTTCCAACTCCTTAAAATTGTTTCTGGAGTAATTGTAATGGATTATTTGCTCCGTGGTGATGGGATAATTTCTCAGAACCTCATTTACTCCTTCATATCCCTCTTTCTGGTATATATGAGCTATGTAGGGAAACCCAAAATTGTAGGAGAACATGTACATGAAGTTCAGGCTGTTCTCCTCATTCACTTCAAAACTCCTGCTGGGAGATACATTCTTTCCGGCATACAATTTTCCTGCCAGGATAGCATCACCCTCTATTATCGATCCTACAGCCCTTTCCCCATCATAGGTACCATCGTTTTCCAAATTAAATTGTCTGGCCTGGACCAGGTGCTCCAACTCGTGAGCTATGGTTTCTCCAGCTCCAAGTGAGCTGGGGTCAAAATTCTCCTTTACCACATATACATCTCCTTCCCACGAAAAGGCCATAAAACCGGCTACTTCTTTATTCTTCCTGTGATAATAGCTGAAGTTCTCGTCCACTACCATCAGGGACTTGAAGAACAACTCCTGATTCTTCAAATACTCAGGCACCTGCTCCTGAACTTTCTGTGAGCCCCACCTGTCCTTGACCCACTGTTTAGTGACAATTTTAATGGAGACATTATCCAGTTCGTAACCCCTTAGCTGAGTGAAATTGGCTTTAACTTCTCTGTAGAGGTCTTTTACCTCTTGCTCATATTTAACTTGCTGATAGCCATATATTGCGGCGGCAAGCAGTGCCAAAATTAAGATGAGCAGTACTTTCTTTTTCATGTCACCCCTCAATATCGTTTCTCAGGTAAAATTTTTCAATTGATGAAAATTAAGTTTGCCATGGACTATCTTATCTACTTTATCCCTCCCATACTGGGTTGCTTTATTGGATATGTGACCAATGTAGTGGCAGTAAAGCTGTTGTTCCATCCAAAAAAGCCTGTAAATATTTTGGGTTTCAAGTTCCAAGGGCTGGTCCCTGCCAGAAGCAAAGAATTGACCGAAAGGATAATGGATACACTCTCCGAGCTGCTGACCAAAGATGATCTGGAGTACATCATAGACAGGGCCATTGCCAGAGCTTATATAGAGAACAGAATTCGCAAGAAAGTAGACCAGGTGCTGGAAAATACCGTACTTTCCGTTTTCTCCAAAACCATAAAAAAGGGATACGTAGTGGATAGGATATCTTCTTCCCTGGCCAAATATGTAGAGAGCTTTACCAAAGATGCCGTCTCCAAGAATCTCGTAGACAATATAGATGTCAAAGAGCTTGTAGCTAAAAAAGCTGCGGAGATCAGCGATGAGGAAATTGAAGATATATTTATGAGCTTTGCCAAAAAGGAGCTCAGATTTATAGAGATCTCAGGAGCTATACTGGGACTGATGATAGGCACTGTCCAATCGCTCATATTCTTGACCCTGGGCTAAAAGGTAGTTGAAAACCCATAAAAACTATTTTAATTGCCACCTTCAGAAAGCTAACCCACGAGCTTCAGAAACCTCGACCTTCACACTGAGGTGCTCGCTGCGCTCAACACCTCTCTAGCATATCCTCTAGTGTAAAAATTAAATCGTAGTGGTATCTCGAAGCAATGCCAAGCTTTGCTACAGAAAGTTCAATCATCAAAATGGGTATTTCGCTTCGCTCAATATTTAGTTAGGGAAGCTAACAAAGTTGTCAACAGAGTTGACTAACCCCCTTTAACATATTCTCTAGTGCTTTAACACATTCTCTAGGGGAATATGAGATTGTAGGTCATATAAAACTCTGAAACCATGCCTTACACCTTGTTGAAAAACTATTTTAATTGCCATTGTCAACTATTGGTGTGGCCAGCGAAAGACCGTTTCTAATTGGTATTGCGGGGGATAGTGCTTCAGGGAAAACGACCTTCGCAAAGAGTATAATCAGCCTTTTCGGAAGAGATAACGTTTTATCCATCAGTCTGGATGACTACCACCTCTACGACAGGGATGAGAGGAAGGAGATGGGGATTACTCCCCTAAACCCCAAAGCCAACGACCTTAAACTCATCTACAGAGATGTGAGATCGCTAAAAGAGGGAAAAAAGATACATAAGCCCGTTTATGATCACAGTTCAGGTAAGTTTGCCGAGCCCGTGTGGGTGGAGCCCAAAGAAATCGTTATTATCGAGGGGCTGCATACTCTCTACAGGAAGAAGACCAGAGAGCTGTTCGACATCTCCATCTATATGGACCCTGACTACGAGATACGGAAGGACTGGAAGATGGAAAGGGATGTGAAGAGAAGAGGGCATAAGGAAGAGGACGTTATCGAGCAGATGAACTCCAGAATGCCCGACTATAAAAAATACATCGGTCCACAAAGAAATCAGGCGGATATGCTCATCCAGATACGGAAAGACATAACCAGCAAGGGCTACAACAAAGGTTCTCCCTACTGGATAAGGATATTTCAGCGCATAACCGGCGAAAAGCTAAGCAAGGTTTATTTCCCCCTCGACCTATCCTCTATGTGTGCTCAAGAAGCAGAAGAGCTATACTTCGAATATACCCGAGCGATCAGAAGGAAGAAGGAGTACAGCCTCATAGAGTTCAACGGTAGAGTAGAAAGACGGACTCTGATGGACATCGAAGAGAAAATAAAGGATATAGCCGGTAAGAGAGGAGATATTCTGGAAGACGATATCGTCAGCGAGATCGAGCTGGGCCAACTGATAATAACCTGGAGAGTAGCCGAGAGATACCACAACCTCATCTCCAGCTAAATTGGATATAATTTGTTAGCCATACTAACTATGTATTGTAATCTATTTTCTGACAAACTGGTTCTCTGGCTGATTTGTAGGTTTCCTTAAAAACCAGCTAATTTTTACATCAAAAGTCGGAAACTTTTTATACTTTGTCACTAAGTTACCAATATGCCTAAAACAATAAAAATCACTGATTCAAGTTACAGCACCTTAAACAAAATTGCTGGCGAATTAAGAGCAAAAGAAGGGCGGCCAGTGTCAATAGAGGAGGTTATAAACATTCTAATCAAAAAAAGTCGCTTCAATCCTACTGATTTTGCCGGAGGGTGGGATATGGATGAAAGTGAAGTTGACTCCATATTAAAATCCCTTAGGGATAAGTGGTCTGCATGGAAGATAGAATAATCATTGACACCAACATACTTATTGACCTGCTGAGAAACAGATCAACTGCTGTGGAATTCTTTGATAGAATGCGAAATAATGCCCTGGCAACAACAGATATCAATGCTTTCGAGCTCTACTTCGGCGCTTACAAGTCAAAGGTACAAGAAAAAAATCTGGCGGCAGCAAAAGGCCTCTTAAATAGTCTAATCATGTTCACCGCAAGTGAGGATGCAATGGAGGTTGCTGGTAAAATTATGGCCCGCCTTGAAGAAGAAGGAAGAAGCATTGAGATCCGGGACTTACTTATCGGTGCAATCGCCATGACCAACGGTTTTGGTGTGGCAACAAACAATATTGAACATTTTGAAAGAATAGATGGTCTAGAAGTTATAAAACCTTACTAAAACCCTCACCAGAAGGCAGGAAAAAGAATCATTGTTTATACAAATTCTAAAAGAGCTAAGAGCTCAAGAGAAAAATGAGTCGAGAGTTTTCTGTCTGGCACCTTTTATCTGGGATTCGGAGTAACCGAACCGCTCCAGTATCCTCAATACGGAAGGGATGATCTGTTTTTCGATGTAATAATCCTTGTCGATTTTGTATTTAGCTTTATCCACGTCAATAAAGGTCTCTCCATCAAAAGATTCGGGTTCGATCAAATCGTACGGATAAGCTCTGTCACCAATGTTGATTTTTCCTTTTACATCCTCTACGGCTTCATCATCGAAACTCTTGGCTAAATCATTGGAATCAGCTTTATTAACAATTTTTACTTTTTTTGTAGTAATCACGAACCCTACTTTGGAACCAATAGGGTAATTAATTCCCTTTCTGGCTGCTTTTTTGGCAACTTTCACATGAGCTTGAACACTCTCATATCTTTCTATACTTCTAGTAAGTCCTTTATAAATTACATAGTCTTTCAACGATATTTCTCCGTTCTTTACTTTGTTTATAATGTCTTTTACGTATTCAGCAGCCCTCTCAGGGTCCTTATCCTTCAAGATGGTCTCTATGACGTTTCTCTGGAGTTTCTTGGCCAGCTCGCACCAGTCACCTCTCCTCACTTCAAGGCCCTTGACCACCAGATTACCATCAACGGTCAAGCCCGCATACCTCTTCTTCTCCACAAAGAATGCAGTAGTGTAGAAGTCTTCAATTTCAATTTTCACGGGCAGCTCTTCAGATAGTTTATCTATAAGCTGGTAAGATTCTTCCTTCAGCTGGTCAAAGTTCAAATTTTCCTTTCTCACAAATATGCTGTCAGTATCTCCGTAGAGGACCTCGAACTCCAATTCTTCCCCTATTCTGGCTGATGTCTTGATGAAATATCTGCCCCACGCTGTAGTTGCCTCCGCACACTCCCGGCAGTACCACCTGGCCAGGTTCCATCCCATATAACCGTAGAAGGAGTTGGTAAGTACTTTCAACGCGGACTGCTTAATGTCGTATATGCGATAATCTGGAGACTGATGATCGGTACTTTTCATGGCTTTCTTTATTTCCTTCCGTCTGTTGATCAGCATGCGGAGGATCCTTTTGAAGAAACCATCGGGCTCCTTCTTGAAACGGTGTTTGACTTCGGGAGCCTCAAAATACTCTTCACTACCGTTGACTGTGTCAGGGCTTATGTTGTAGGATATCATGATATTGGGGTACATGGAGGCGAAATCCAGGCACACCACATTCTCATACAGCCCTCGCACTGGCTCCAGAACGAAAGCTCCCTCATAGGGAGTAGCATATTGGGGAGGATTGGGTGCCACTTCACCCACCCGGTTAGCCGCAGAGAGCAATAGCCAGTCCACCTGTTTTCCCCTCCCACATCTGGTAACATCATCAAGGGGGAGTCTGATCATTCTGGAGAGCTCGAAGTGCATGGGGAGCAGCTCTTCAGCTATATAGTGAGTGTTGAGGACATCCTGACGAGCATAGGTTTTAACGCTCTCCTTATTTCCATTGGTCCAGTTGTGATGGATGTCTTTAGCTTCAATATCTGCAAATTCTTCCTTTCTACCCAAGAACTCTGCGATGTTCTCCAGTTTCTTGACCTTAACGTCAATAGTTCTCATGGCGATATCATAGAGGTCAACGTTCAACCTTCCGGCGATCCCCGGTCTACCCCTTATATCCAGCTCGCTGCCGTCTCTACCTATATCTACATTGAGGTTGTGCTTTTTGGCCCTCTTCTTGAGATATGGCCAGTCAAAGTTGTCCTGATTGTAACCCACTATGATGTCCGGCTCAACCTCCTTCACCAGACCGATGAATTTTATCAGAAGATCCCTTTCATCCTCTCCTTCCAGGATTTCCACCCTATCATCGTATTGAGCGCCAATGACAATGATGGGGTCTTCCTCCGGGTCGGGCATACCCACTTCAGTCAGCATCTCGCAGTCAAACGCCATCATCTTCAGCTCTGGATACTTCTCTCTTTCTTCTCTCTCTACACTTTTCAGCTCATAACGTCTCAATCTCTGGTCAGAAACGTCCTCACCCTCAATAACAGCTCCATCCATACAGGCCAGCTGTTTATCGATAAGATAACGGTATAAAAAGGGGATATCGGCTTCTCTAACTTCACATAATGTCGCTACCTTCTCTCTAAGGCGGGGAACGTGTTGAGGATGCTTTAAGTATATCTTGAAAGCCTCGATCTCCCTCCCCAGACTCTTCAAAGTAAGCTCTTCCACACTTTGAGGTGCAATTACTTCGTTCTTTGTTCTGTCGGTTATCTCCATTAGATCGTCGGCTGTAACCCCTTCTTCTTTAAGGGCGTAAAAGTAGGGTTTGAAAGAACGGTCATAAGCCACAAATGGCCCCTGACCATCTACGAACCACAACCTGATGACAGGATTTCCATTTTCGGTTATGTAATCAGCATTGATAAGCCACCCACGCATTATTTAATGTGGGGAAGATGTAAATTAAAAACATTGCTAAGACCAACTAACTAAGCAAAATTTATAATCTGCTCTTCTTAACTTGCACTCATGAAAGTCCTTGTTTCTGATGCTATTCCAGATGAAGTGGTTAAGACCATGGAACAAGAAGGTCTGTCTGTTGACGTAAATACAGGGTTGAGTGAGGAGGAATTAATTTCCACTATTCCTGAATATGAAGCACTTGTGGTGAGAAGCGGTACTCAGGTTACTGAAAAAGTCATCAATGCTGCCAAGAACCTCAAAATCATAGGCAGGGCAGGTGTTGGCGTAGATAACATAGACATTAACACTGCTACCCAGCAGGGGGTAATTGTGGCGAACGCTCCCGGAGGAAATACGGTTTCTGCCGCAGAGCAGACTTTGGCACTTCTCTTTGCCCTCGCAAGGAATATTCCCCACGCCTGCAAAAGTGTTAAGGAAGGTAAATGGGAGAGAAAGAAATTTCTGGGGACCGAGTTAAGAGGGAAGACCCTGGGAGTCATTGGATTGGGCAGAATTGGTTTTGAGGTTGCCAGAAGGGCTGTAGGCATGGAGATGAACGTTATCGGCTACGACCCCTATATCAGCAAGGAGAGAGCAGAAGACATTGGGGTCAAGTTAGCCAAACTGGACGAGGTCATCAAAAAATCCGACATAATCACTGTTCACGTCCCCAAGACCAAAGAAACAACCCATCTCCTATCAAAGGAGGAGTTCGACTCCATGAAGGACGGCGTTATGGTCCTGAACTGTGCCAGAGGAGGGATAATCGATGAAGAAGCCCTTTACCAGGCTCTGGAAAGCGGTAAGGTCAAGGGAGCAGCTCTGGATGTTTACGAGCAAGAACCCCCCGAACCCGATAACCCACTTTTCAAGCTGGATAATGTAGTGACCACCCCTCACCTGGGTGCTTCGACCAGAGAAGCCCAGATGGGTGTAGGCTTGAGCATTGCCAACGAGATGGCCAATTTTTCCAAAGGACTGCCAGTAAAAAATGCCATAAATCTACCCAGAGTTGATTCCGCTGAATTCGAATACCTCAAGCCGTACCTGACTCTAGCACAGAAAATGGGAACGATTGCTTCCGCCAGACTGGGTGGAGTTTTCACCAATGTCAAGCTTACCTTTAGAGGTACTCTGGCCAAAAGGAAAACAGAGTATATCACCAGATCGCTTCTTGCCGGTCTTTTCAGCCAGATAGTTACAGACATAAATCTGGTATCTTCAATGCAGATCGCCAAAGAGAGAGGGATCTCCATAGAAGAGAGCAAGTCAGAAAGAAGCGGAGTTTACGATAGCTTACTTGAGATTACCGTGGGGAACGAGAACCAGAGCACATACATTTCGGGTGTCTGTTTCACCAAAGAGGATTATAGAATTCTCAAAATAGACAAATACGAGGTAGATTTTGTTCCCGAAGGAGAATACGTGATTTCTCTACACGAAGACAAGCCCGGAGTTATAGGGAGGATCGGAAGACTGTTCGGAGAGTACGACGTAAACATAGCCCAGATGATTGTGGGAAGACACGGAGGAAAAGGAGGAATTCAGCTGATGCTGCTGATGGTAGACGACACCCCCTCAGAAGAGCTTCTCAGGGAAATGGTAAAGGTAGAAAATATAATCAACGCAGTATACGTCTCCCTATAAAAGTGACATCAATAACTTCAATATTTCTCGACCTCAATAACTTCAATATTTCTCAATTTTTTAATTCGGAGAGCATATCCAGCACTTCTTCGTCGGACAGGTCATCGAATTCTTCGTAATAGCTGGCCACGGCAAAGCTCCCCCATTTCTGCTCACTGATGACAATTACCCTGTCGGCGTAGCCTTCGAGCAGCTTGACGGTATCTGAAGGAGAGCAGGGGGCTGCGGCATAAACTGTGCCCCCCTTATTTTTCAACAGTTCTATGGCAGCTATGGCGGTGTAGCCAGATGCAAAGCCATCGTCCACCAGCAGGACGGTCTTGCCCGACAGATCAGGAAGTGGTTCTTCTCTGTAGGTCTTGATTCTCCTCTCCACCTCTTTACGGACTTCCTCAGCCAACTCTTCGGTTTCCTCCACAGAAAGCCCCAGGTGGTCAAAGATCTTCTCGTTGATGAACGTAGAGCCGTCTTCAGCGACAGCTCCAAAGCCTGCTTCCGGGCTCCACGGAATAGGGATCTTTCGGACTCCTATAACCAGGAGGGGCTTGTTCCTGTTCTTTGCCACTTCAACTCCTACGGCAACCCCACCTCTGGGGATAGCTGCAACGTAATCGAACTCCAGATCATCAACAAGATCCGCCAGCTTCTTTCCACCGTATCTCCTGTCGCGAAAATGTGTCATGAGCCAAAACAAAAATAAAGAAAAAATGGATTATACTTTTTCGAACCTGTCTTCCAGTTTCTCGAATACTTTGGGTAGTGTAGTGTACTCCATTTCCTCGCCCGGAAGCCTGTGGGGCTCGAAAGGACCATGTCTTCTCATGTAGTCTGTGACCTCACCGGCTTTCTTTCTGGTGTAATCCCATGCAGGATCGTCGAACATATCCGTGGGACCTACCAGCATTCCGTTTGCCAGCTGGAATCCAGCGCTAATGACCCTCGGTGGGCCGTCAAAACGCGTGCATTGAGAGTATTTGAACGGTACGGGCATCAAAGGTCCGTTGTGGCTCCCTCTCATCCATCCGCTCACCAGATGGGGGAAACCAAAAGGCTCCAGAACCTCTCCCACGGCAGGCAAACCGCTTTGAGCTCTTACCACAGCTACAGGGTCATCCTTACCCACATACTCACCGGCTATCTTGAACAGCTTCTCCGTGCTGATCACTGCCACCGACTCGTCAGCTGGCAGTTTTCCTCCTTCTTTGGGGAAAACTCTTTTGATCACAAACTGGCTCTTCCCGCCTATAAGGGCAAGCAGATCGTACATCTCTTCGGGACATTTGAGGAAAACCCTTTTGTTCTCCATTATCTGCCATACTTCGAAGACGAATCCGCCGTGGAGTGATGGGTCAATTATCAATCCCGCGGTGTTGAATGGGTCGGCGAACATCCGGAATATGGGCAAATTGAATGCTCCCGGCTCTGTCTTATCCATCATGAATGCGATTACTGGCTCACCTTTCCTTTCAGTTATTTCCATTTCGGCAACTCCCGGACCCATTCCCCTTACATTTCCGGAAAAGGCATCCGAGAGCAGGTCCTGGCCTGCACCGTATAATTTCATCTCTTTTGCTTTTTCTGTAGCTTTTTCAAAAACTTCCCATGCTATCCCATGGATATTGTCACTGTCAACCCCCTCTCTATGGGTCATGATAAGTTCCAGGTCGTCACCAGCGTGGTAAACTCTAAAGTCAAGTATGTCCTTGCCGCTCTTCTTTTGCTGAAGAATGTCGGAAGCCACGTTCAATAGCTCTTGGGGAACTCTAGCATGCCCCGGTAAACCACCCACATCGGCCTTTATTAAACTAAACGTAGTTTTCTCTGTCATGGTTAGTGGATACATGGCATACAATTTAAAACTTTAGGTATCCCGCAAAACGTCTCCAGATAACTCCAAAAGGCAAAAAACCCGATTCAGCGAACATTCTGCTGGGAAGAAAAAGTGTTAAAACGTTTTCGGATTATGGTAAACTATGGCCATAATAGGCATTGACGCAGGCGGAACCAATACAGATGGGGTTTTGCTGTCTGAGAACGGTTTGATCTCCTCTGTTAAGGTTCCCAGCACTCCCAACGATGTCGCAGGAATAAGAGAGGTCTTAAAGTCTTTAAAAGATGATGCGGAATCTAACTCTGTAGTTATCGATAGAGTGGTGATAGGCACCACCCTCATTCTTAACTCGGCCCTGAAAGGAGAAATGGGAGAATGTGCATGCCTCCTAATCCCGGGTCCAGGACTCAACCCAAGTTTAGCTGAAGCAGGGGACTTGAACCGGGTCGTTGGGGGATACATTGACCACAGAGGCAGAAAAGTCGAAGAGCTGGACGTGGAGGAAGTAAAAAGATTCAAAGAAGAAACTGACGGGCAAGTAGAAACTTATGCTGTGGTAGGCAAGTTTTCCGTGAGAAATCCTGTTCTGGAAGATGAAGCAGCGAACACGTTGAACGGGGATGAGAAGACCATTTCCAGAGGGCATGAAGTTTCCAGTGACCTCAGCTTTCCTATAAGGGCGTCCACTATAGTTCTCAATGCCAAGAGCAAACCAGTATTCCATGGTTTCGCCTCTGATATTGAAGACGTTATCTCTGAACTGGGGATAAATGCTCCACTTTATTTCATAAAATCCGATGGTGCCATGCTCAACAGAGAGATGGTATCCCAAGTCCCTTTTGTTACCATAAAGTCTGGACCCGCGGTGAGTACTTTGGGCCTCTTCGCTTTGACCGGAGCCCCAAACGCCATCACTATTGATATTGGAGGGACTACTACCGATATAGGCCTTATCAGTGATGGAGAGCCTGAGATGGAGGATAAACTGGAGATAGCCGGTTTCAAGACTCCTTTCTCATCCATTAAGTCTGTAGATGTGGCTTTAGGCGGAGATTCCCGCGTGGAGATCGAACAGGACGAAATAAAGATCAGGGAGAGACGAGGGCAGTCAGTGGCATTTGGAGGTGATTATCCCACCGTAACAGATGCTCTTCACGTCCTAAAAGAGTTTGTCCAGGGAGACAGGAAAAGGTCAGAAGAAGCAATGAAGGGATTGGGCAGCGAGACTGGAATGGATTTAGAGGAGCTCTCAACGGAGGTAGTGAACAAATTCAGCCAGCAGGTTTCCCAGGAAACCCAGGATTTCCTCAAAGAACATGGAAAACTGAACGGTGAGAAAAAATTGAGGCTTCTAGGGGGTGGGGTCCTTTCCAGGTACCTTCTACCCAGAATAGCCCATAACCTCGGTCACCCGTATGAGGTTCCTCACCATGCAGAAGTAGCAGGAGCTGTAGGATGTGCGGTTTCAAGAGTTTCTCTCAAAACGGGGATCCACATAGATACTGCTCAAGGAGTGATGACCGTCAATGGAATTCCCAGAGAAGTTGAGAAGGGTAAGAGGTTTTCCGAGAAGGAATTAATGGAGGTAGCCAGGAAAGAGGCTAAAAAAACCTCCCAGAACGCTGGAGCATCTCATGTAGGAGAAGAAGACGTGGAGGTAAAAAGTATGCGCTATTTTAACGTAGTGGAGATGGTCAGGGTCTCGGGGCAGATAAGTGATATTGAGGCTCAGGTAAAGCCGGGGATATCCAGTAGAGTCAATTTGGAGAAACTGAGAGCGTGGAGAAAATAAGGAGATGAACAAGAACAAAGTCGGTCTGGTTTACCACCAGGACTACCTGCTTCACGAGCACTCTCCCACTCATCCGGAGAGAAGGGAGAGGCTGATGTACACCACGGACCAGCTGGAAGAAGAAGGCATATTCCATCTTCCAGAAATAGAGATCTATGAGCCCAGGAAAGCCTCCAGGACCGAGCTGTTGAGAGTGCATAGTGAAGAGTATTTGGACCAGCTGGCAGGCACCGTATGGGGTAGGGCCATCGACAGGGAAGGGGAGACCATTATGCAGGAAGTGACCTATGAGCAGGCCAGACTGGCAGCAGGAGGAGCCATAGTTGGTGGGGAGCTGGTGATGGACGGCAAAGTCAACCGCTCTTTCGTGATGGCCAGACCAGGAGGGCATCACGCTTTCAGGGACTATGGACACGGTTTTTGTTTCACCAACAACACTTCCATAATGATCAAGCATATCCAGAAGATATACGGGGTTAAGAGAGTCCTTTTATGGGATTGGGACGCCCACCACTTTGATGGGACCCAGTCGATCTTTTACAATGACCCATCTGTCCTCACCATCTCAACCCACCAGGACGGAAGAACCCTTTTCCCCGGTACAGGTTTTGCGGATGAAGTGGGGGAGCGGGAAGGAGAAGGATTCAACGTAAACGTTCCCCTTCCTCCATCTACTTCTGACGAAGGTTACTTGAAGGTGGTTAAAGAGATCTTCGTCCCGCTGGCCGAAGAGTTCAAACCGGAAGTTATGGTGCTGGAAGCGGGACAGGATAATCATTTCACTGATCCCATAACCAACCTCAACCTCACTGCCAGAGGCTACTCACAAATGATGGACACAGCAGTGGATACCGCATCAAGAGTATGCAACGGAAAGATCGTAGCCGTCATGGGAGGAGGGTACGGGATAGAGGGTGGGCTGCCCTACACCAACCTGGCGGTAATAGCCAGCCTTGCAGGACTGGACACCTCACACATCAGAGAACCAGGCAACTACCAGCTGCCGGATCCTAACAAGTATGTGGACGCAGTGGGTCGAATAATAGAGCAAGTGAAGGAAATACAATCAAAATACCATAACTTTTGATCAGGATTTGAGACCCATTTTAAGCCAACTAAAGCAAAAAAGATGTAGAAGAGGGTTTGGTGTCAGGGTATGTCAGCCTGTACGCTTTGAACGCCTGTTATGTACATTAGTATGGTGACTGCCATCACAACAGCCAGCAGGAAGGCCAGCGCTCCCAAGTCACTTACTGCTCTACTATTCATATGTCAAGAACACATAAGTTGGACATAAGGTTTTGGAAAAACACACAATAATTTTTAGAGCAAAAAAAGAATAGAGAACATTATACAGGAGCCGTCATCAATTTAGTTCCTCCAACAACTTCGATTCTTGAAAGGGTTACTTGCAGACGTCAACCCATATGGCTTCCTCTGGACATGAGATCACGCATGAGCAGCACTCTATACAATCTCCCATCCTAAAAGGTACTGATTTTTCATCCTCGTCGAGCTCGAAGACATCGACTGGACAGACTTTTATGCACAAAGCATGTCCTTTGCATTTATTGCGGTCAACTCTCACAAAAGCCACTTTTCCACCTGCTTTTAGCCATTCAGCCTACTTGAATTAATAATTTGGGATGCTTGGGATGAGAAAGAGAGTTAAATTTGTGAAAAGTTTAGATTAATTGAAAAAACATAAATAGTTAAAATAACTAGATATTACTGCTATGGAGGTGGTTTAAATGGCAAAATTACCTGTCGCACCGATTGAGAGGATAATGAAAAAGGCTGGAGCAGAACGGATAAGCGAGGATGCGAAGAACGCAATGATAAGCGAGCTTGAAGAATATGCTGCAGATCTTGCTAGAAGGGCTACTGAAACTACAAGATATGTAGGAAGAAAGACTGTTAAGGCAGAAGACATCAAGCTGGCCAGTAAAGAATAAATTACCAAATTATTTACTTTTTTCTTCAAAAAGAGCAATAGATTATTATTTGCCCATAGAATGTTAACAATGGAGAGTTTATTATGGTCAATGGTTCCGTATCGTGTTAGGATGCGATAGGGTTTTCCATTACTATTCGCCTCCTCGATACCACTAATGTGGCCTAACACCTATTCTATTGTTTAGAGTAGGGATTATTACATACCTATGTTTTCTGTATAGAGTTTAGCTGTTTCATTCTTTCAGTATTTACTCTAAAATTCGAGAGACAATGCTGAAAATCAGCGAGATACTCTGGACCAATGTAGCGTCCAATATAAAGGGACAAAGCTAAAATAAAACAATCAGGTTCAATTCAAATATAATAGAACCAGGGTGGTTTGTCTAAAATTGGAATGCGTGTAGAGGAGGCAACGGCGGGAGTGCCTAACTACCCATATTACCACCCTGGTATCGATAAGTTGTCTCTTATTATAAATAAGGTTTTTGCCTATCGGTGGCTATTAGTAGATAAAGTTAACTCAGTTTGAACGAGGGGGCTATGTGGGATGGATGATATTGCAGAACACAACAGGTGATTATCCCTAAGATAATTTTCACAAAATTCTCTTCAGTTTAATTGAAAATATTTATTTTAGTAAGTATAGGAATTAGAGTTGAATAATGACCTGTGATATGATTTTCTGGGATGTCCAGCGTGGAAGCTCCACATATATCAATACACCCAATGGAACGAGCGTTGTACATGATCTGGGCACAGGATCCTATAAGACTGGAAATAAAGAGTTCAGCCCCCTGCTACATTTGAAGAAAAGTGGATTAGAAAATGTTGACTATGCGGTTATCACCCACCCTCACAAAGACCACATCGGAGATATAAAGAACTTAGATGAGCTGTCTCCCCGTGTTTTAAATTGTCCTGACCATATGACAACAACTCACTTGATGAAGGAAGTAGAAGACCAGGATAAAAGCTTATTCGAGAAGTATTTAGAAATGGTTCAAAGTTATTCTGAACCTGTAGCACCCGAAAAGAACCCCCCGTTTTGCCTCCAACAATGGTGGTGTAAATATTCAAATCTTCACCCCCACTTCGTGTACTGAATCGGACTTTAATAACCATAGTCTTGTTACTATTATCTCATACGGCCATACCAAGGTGCTTCTCACGGGTGATAACGGAATTACTTCGTGGGAGGAGCTTCTGGGGAGAGATGACTTTATAGATTCGGTTAGGGATGTTGATATACTGCTTGCATCTTACCATGGAAAAGATAGTGGCTTCTGCCAGGAGTTGTTCCACTACTTTAGTCCCAAACTAACCATAATTTCAGAGGGCAGGCACCTCGACAGTGCAATAGACAGATACCGCCAGGTAAGTGAGGGGTGGATAGTTCACAAAAGAGAAGGTGGAGTAGAGCAAAGACGGTGCCTGACCACCAGAAAAGATGGTGCCATACTGGTCAAGCTGGGAGTTAATCCTGAAGGTGGTCCATTTATTTACGTAAGTATTGATTAGGTACTTAGGGTTTACCATGAATTAAGTTGGTAAAGTTTTATTTAGTATGAGTGCAT
>CAZQTT010000007.1:30484-49215 GCA_964596255.1 uncultured archaeon | reverse complement strand
GGCACCACTGGTCGACCGGTTGTCTGGCAAGGCACTGCCGGGCAGCTACGTGCCAAAGGTTAAAGGCTGAAGGCATCTAAGCCTGAAACCCTCCCCGAAAAGAGCCTTCCGTAAAGAGCGCCCGTAAAAGACGGGTTTAATAGGACTGGAGTGTAAGCGGTAAGCTCCGGCGAGCCGTTCAGCTCGCAGTCACTAAAGCTCGCGCCGATAAGACTCTACAATCTCAGGCATAAACCTGGAACGGACCTCTACACGGCCACATCACATCATTACTTTTTTTTGATTTTGATTTTGAGGTTATATAATTCAGCATTTTAATGGTCAATCAGCTCAGATTATCATGTAAGCAGTAAGTATTTAACCAAAAGATAGAAATAGTTCTGAGTTGATTTTATTCTGATTAAACCCCAACACCACACACACCATACTATACTATAATTTACTCCAAGCCAGGGTGGCAGAGTGGCAATGCGGTGGACTGCAGATCCACTTGACCCCGGTTCAAATCCGGGCCCTGGCTGTTCTTTAATATTAATATATTGAAAACCTCAAAAGATACTTTTGTAAAGTTAAGTTAGTAGTCAACCAACAAAACTTTGATTAACTTTATGCCCAAGCTTTTAAGGCATAAACCAGAGGGAGTACCCTCAAAACGAAGTCACTGAACTAACTCAACTCAATTCAACTTTCAAGGAATTATATTATATAAATTACTTTTAAGTTGTATTGGTATTTAATTTAAAGAATAATACTATTCTATTCTAATTCTATTCTAATTCTAGATGTTCTTCAGCATCAAGATAATTCATCTCTCTAAGGTACTTCTCCAGAAGATAGTTAACCAGATCACTGATAATGATATTTTTCTCTTTGAGGATATTGTAGTAAATACTCTCAATCCATACGGTCTTTTTCAGCCTTTTTGATTTCCTAGTTGCTGTAAGGTAGAAGGTTAAGCTTATATCATCAGCAAGTTGTGCTTTGGAAGCTCTCACACCGGGTTTTTGACTTGATATTTGATCAAACATGAATTTCCAATCAGTGATTGCTTTGTCCCCAATATTTATAGTATTATGAAGAGAAAATAATTAACATTGTTCAGTAACTAAATTACTTACAATTCTGTATTCTCAAATTAACGTATTTTTGACCAAAATTTCGTGCAGTTTTTTATATTAAAAAATTAATTATTTTATTGAGGAGAACAGGAGAACACCAGATTTTTTACCTCAGCCCTCATTCGCTTAATCAAACCGCGTTTTTAATTCGATAAGCTCTTTATACTTTTCCAGCATCTTCTCTCCCTCGTTAGTAGTATAGTAAACCTTTTTATTTCCATCCGAACCTATTGTAAGCAACGAAGACTCCAGCAAAAGATTAAGATACTCCGCAGCCTGCTTGAAATTCAAATATGCATCGTAAACAATCTTGGTTTTATTTGCCCCCCCTTTAGCAGACGAAAGTACATCAACCATAATCTCAAACCTAGGGTTTACCATGAATTAAGTTGGTAAAGTTTTATTTAGTATGAGTGCATACATTTTTTTATGATTGAGGAAGTGGAGTTTTGGAATTTGTTGAGGGTTTTGGGTTTGGCTGATGAGTCTTTGAAGCGTAAGTTGGCTGGTGCTATGGCGCTTGATTTGGGTTGGGGTGGTATTTCGGCTGTTTCGAGGATGAGTGGGATGTCTCCTACCACTATTAGGAAGGGGATTGGAGAACTGGGAGATCTGGAGAGCTTAGAACAATCGGAGAGGATCCGTAGTCCTGGTGGTGGGCGTAAGAGGGCTGATGTTAAGGATCCGGGGTTGGTGGATGATCTTGAGGAGATTATGGGTGAGAGTACGGCTGGAGATCCTATGAGTTCTTTGAAGTGGACTCATAAGTCAACTTATAAGATAGCTGATGAACTGGTTCTTCGGGGGCACAAGGTTAGTGCGGAAAAAGTCAGAAAGCTGTTGAAGGAGATGGGTTACTCTCTTCAGGGTAATGTGAAGACGAAGGAGAGTGGTTCAGCTCCAGAAAGGGATGCTCAGTTCCACCACATAAACGAGGAAGTCAAAAAATTCGTTGAGAGAGGTGACCCAGTTATTTCGGTGGACACGAAGAAGAGAGAGCTGATAGGGGAATTCAAGAATCATGGTAGGACGTGGAGAAAGAAAGGAGAGCCTAAGGAGGTTAATGTCTATGATTTCCTGTCGTTGGGTGCGGGGGTGGCGATCCCGTATGGCGCTTACGATATTAGTAGGAATGAGGGGTTGGTGAACGTTGGTGTTAGTCGTGACACCTCCGAGTTCGCGGTTGAGAGCATAAAGCAATGGTGGAACGTGTTAGGGAGAAAGCACTACCCCCACGCCAAGAAGCTGTTGATCTGTGCGGATGGTGGAGGAAGCAACGGGAGCAGTAGGAAAGGATGGAAATACTTCCTACAAGAGTTGGCGGACCAGACAGGGCTGAAGGTATCTGTCTGTCACTTCCCACCTGGGACAAGCAAGTGGAACAAGATAGAGCACTGCATGTTCTCCTTCATAAGCATGAACTGGAAAGGAGAGCCACTCACCACATATGAGACGATCATCAAACTCATAAGTAATACCACCACAAAGAAAGGACTCAAAGTGGTTGCTAAACTCGATGAGAATGATTATAAGAGAATTGAGTTCTCAAAAGAAGATATGGCTAAAATAAACCTGATGACTCATGCACTACATCCTAAATGGAATTATACCATCACACCCAGAAATATCAACTAAAAATGATAGGTTATTTTCTGGCAAGCCCCTAGACCTTCTCACAACCAATACCCCCCACACTCCAAGTATAATAGAAAATAAAGGCCACTTATTTATAGCTTTCGATTTTATTAAAATAGACTCTTAACAAAGTCCATGAAGCCAAAGAGCCTATGTAACAATCTCCACTGAATTCACCTTCGTTTTTGGCTACTAAATGTAGCAATCTCTATTTTGGAAAAATTAAATTAGCAAACAGTAGTATTGTAAACAGCTGCAAATTCCATGAAGTCAAAGAAGTCTACATCGCAGTCGTTATCGAGATCAGCAATCTGATTGTAATTCGGGCTGCTACAGTCGGTATTATATGCAGTTCCAAAGCCCTGGAAGTCATTTAAATCAATTAAGCAGTTACCATCGAAGTCTCCATATTCGTGGACAAAGACTGTCTTAGAAAATGAATTGGTGATACCTTCATTGTCTACTACCGTAAGGCTTACATTATAACTGCCTCCAGAGGAATAAGTATGTTTTATGGAGGTTTTTGTTGTACCTGTTACATTGCCATCTCCAAACTCCCATTCATAACTTACAATAGAACCGTCAGGGTCGTAGCTAAAAGAGGTGAATTCAACATTTTGATTGACAATGAGATTTTTAGGAGCATAAGTGAAGTTGGCAACAGGTTTAACAGCAGATGTTCTGGCAGTGTCATTGACCCAGGTCTGATTGACGTTCCCTGAAGTATCCACGGTATGAGTTGAGATCGTGTACTCCGTCCCAGGAAGCAATCCAGTCTCATTGAAGAATTGAACATCTTTGGAAACAACATCCCTGTAATTGCCGTCGATATATATCACAACGTGGTCAAAGTCCGGATCAAGAGGATCCATCCAGGTCCAATTTATGTAGGTTTCCCCTGTAGTATTCTCCATCTGGGTAATCGACTCAGGAGGAGTTTTGTCCTCAACGGTTACCTTAACGGTGACATTGTCCGCACTATAGCCGTCAGAGACCCCAAAATCAACGAAGTAAGTGCCGGCATCACCCGATTGAGTGGTCCATTCTGCCTCACCAGTTACAGCATCAAAGGTAAATAAGGTGCTGTTGCAGGAATAAGTAAGGGTATCTGAATCCAAGTCGGTGGCATTAACATCAATAAAAACTGTTTGCCCCTCATCTACTGATCGATCTGCAATAGCTTCAATTTGTGGTGGGTTGTTGGGTAGTTGAGTACTATCAGATATACAGGAACCTACCTCTCTTATTGTGGTGTTATAGCCACACACAGTAATATTTCCCCAGCCGTGAGGTCCAACACTCTCATTCCAATAATTCAATGTTCCGTTATGCCACACTCCATTAAAGCTCAGGTTGAAGGAGTCTGTATTACCTCCGTAGTCCCAGGTGTAGTTCACAAAAAAGTTGCCCGTAATACTCTGCAGATTGGTGGGTGGTGACGGAGTGCTGTCCTTTACGGTAACAGCGGCTGTGTAACTTGAAGACCCGTAACCATCTGAAACACTAAAGTTCCAGTGATACGTTCCCTGATCACCATCTGCTGTATCCCAAGTGAATACACCGGTAGATGGGTCAAGTGTTCCTCGGGTGGCGTTGGTGGAAAAAGTGCCTACATCTCCATCCAAATCAACATAATCGAGATCTAAATAAACCGTTTCACCCTCTGCACCGCTCCAGTCTGAGGTATTGGTGATTAAGATAGGATTATTGGGTAAAGTAGTTATCTGGCTCAAATTGGTTGAGTAGGTGTCAGATGTAAGATTGTACTCTCTAACAGTAATTTCCATTGTTGTGTGAGGAGAAAGATTTGACATATTATACCAGTTCTGAAGCCTGTTAGTTTCATAACTACCGTTGACGTAGACCAAACTATAGTCACTGTTATTTCCTTTGTCCCACGTCCAGTTAATCCAGAAGTTGCCGGTAGTGCTCTGTAAGTTGGTGGGGCTCCCTACTGTGGAGTTCTCTACTATAACAGTAAATGGTTTAGTGTCAGAGCTATAACCGTCAGAAACGTTAACGTACCAATTATAGGTTCCTTCATCTCCCGATTGAGTATTCCATACCAGTTCCCCTGTATCGGGATTGAAGTCACCTTGGGCATTGGTTCCGTATGTGACAGTATCTCCATCTTCGTCACTATGTTGAGCATCAATATACAAAGTTTCTCCTTCTAACAGAGTGTAATAACTGGATACGTTCATCAAGATAACAGGATTATTGGGAACCTGCAAACTTTCATGGACAAATGGACTTAATTGTTTTGTAGATGAGTTGTATGCTGCCAAGCTTAAGTTTACCCATCCATGGGGAATGGTGCTCTGATTGAAGTAGTCACTGGTTCCATTGTGCCATACACCATTTATGCTGAGGTTAAAAGAATCTGTGTTTTCACCGCTATCCCAGGAGTAATTCACATAGAAATTACCTGTCTCACTCTGCAGATTTGCAGGTTGGGCTGGGGTGGCATCAATAACCTCAACTTGAAATACTGCTGTGTCCGAACTTCCGTAATCATCCTCAACAGTTATGTTCCAGGTATAGGTTCCTCCATCATCAACACCTGTATTCCATAATAATTGGCCATCTGAATTGATACTACCCTTAGTGGCGTTTGTAAAGAATGTTCCCACATCGTTATCCTCATCGCTGTATTCAGCATCTATAATCAGGGTTTCGGTCTCGAGAAAGGTGCGGGAGGATACATTATAAATTGTGATGGGATTGTTGGGTATAGTGGTGGATTGGTTGGTGAAATTCCCCTCATTGCCTTCAGGGTCCACGGGCCTTAAACCTATCTCTTTAGTTGCATGAGGTGAGTAACTCCCATTGTAATATCCCACAGTATTCAGTTCAACAAAAACTCCATCAATATAAACTTCAGTGTAATTGTAATCTTCCTGTGGATTTTCCCATGTCCAGTTAATCCAGAAGTTGCCAGTGTCGCTCTGAAGATTGGTAATATCAGCGGGTGGACTTACATCAATCACTGTTAACTTTACTGTTTGGTTATCTATCCCACCATAGCCATCTGAAACACCCAGGCCAACATAATAAGTGCCAGCATCTCCCGAAGCAGTGTCCCAGCTACCCATTCCAGTGGAGGGATCAAAAACAAAGTTGCTGCTGTTACAGGAATAAGTTAAATTATCACCATCTTTATCGGAAGCATTTACATCGATATATACCGTATCTCCTTCATCAACAACCCTATCTGCAATGTTCTCCATTACTGGTGGGTTATTGGGAATCTGAACCTTGTTGGTTAAAGAAGAGGTTTCACCCAGCAAGGAGTTGTAACCAAAAACGGTTATGTTATACCATCCATGAGGCCCCACAGACCTATTGGAGAACTGGTTTACAGTTCCGTTGACCCACGTACCGTCTGGAAGTGTGAAATTATAACTATCGCAGTTTTCAGAGTCCCAAGTGTAGTTCACGTAAAAATTACCCAATGAGTAACTTAGGTTGGAAATAGAAGGCGATATGTCCCCTACAACTACGAAACCGTCATTCGTCTCATTAGGAATGCTATCACCGCTCTCATCATAGAGATAGCCATCGAGGTCGAGGGTATATATACCGTCCGAGGCATCGCTCTTGACTTCAAAATCAATGGTCAGGAAAGTTCCTGAAGCCGGAGTTGGGGTTGTAGTTCTTGCAATTCCATAGTGGATTTTTCCATTATCTACTCCGCTTCCCGGTTCTGTCAGGTAGGATGATCCGAATAAGTCGTTCTCAACCTCCACATCACTAACTTCAAGAACAGTTAAGTTATAGAACAAATCTAATCTGACAGATCTAAGGTTGTGAGAAGTTGAGTTTACCTCTACTGTTACAGTAAAAGAGTCACCAGGATTCTCATGCGAAGTTTGAGGAGAGACTGAGATGTATTGGGCAGAGGCCATGCTGGCGCTCGCTATCAGTAAGACCAATATAAATATAAGTTTAAACGGCTTTTTCATTCTGTAATCCCCCATTAGTCAAGGGAATGTGACTATTTAAACGTTTAGATTAGTTCAGAAACGCAGATCAGGAATTGGTTTTAGTAATCTGTTTTTTGTTTATCTTATTATTATAAGATATAATTTTAATAAAAATTATTACTAGCAAACATCTGTATTGTAAATAGCTGCAAAGTCCATGAAGTCATAGAAGTCTACATCGCAGTCATCATCAAAATCAGCCACGCTATCGTAATTCGGGCTGCTACAATTAGTATTGTATACGGCTGCAAACTCCATGAAGTCATTAAAATTAATGTTACAGTTACCATCGAAATCTCCCTTGGAACCGGATTTTTCACCCAGAGGAGCAAAAATGCCTGAACTAGTAGTGTTAGCACCCACTTGATTGGTGTCTCTATCCAAGAAACTACTGCTATACCACCCGTTTTCATACCAAGTACCGTTATACTTCCAGATTTTCAAAGAACTTTCATCAACCTCTCCAACATCATCAGAGTAACTAAAGTTCAAATACAGCCATTCGCCAGTTGAACTTGAAGGTAAAAACTCCACCTCCACAAACTTGCTGATATTAAAATACCCCTCCGGATTGGGTAGGGGAGAAGCATTCCTAACCAATAGATTCCCTGAATAAGTGAAGCTAATGTTTGTGAACGGATTTAATGAGTTGTTGGTGAATACGTTATCAGGAGCGCTTGATATATGGATGTCCCATAAATTGTTGAAAAGCTTATTACCCTTAAAAGCATTCTTACTCCCATCGGAAAGATCAATCCCATACTCACTACCGCTGACCGTATTTCCTGTGAGAATATTGTTGTGGTTGGGGAATTTTAAGTAGATTCCTTTGGAGTTATTGCAGACTTTATTGTCATTAACTGTATTGTTTTTGGAGTAGCTAAGACGAATCCCATACTTATTATTTTCAACTTTGTTTCCTAAAACTTCGTTGTTATGAGAACTATTATAGAGGTAGACCCCGTAATATTTGCTTTCAATGACATTGTTGTTTTCAATAGTGTTGTTTCTGGATTTGTAGAGGAAAACGCCGTAGTAATTATTTTTGGCGGTAACATTGGAGATAATATTATTATCTGAGATCGCCTTAATCCCTCCATTTGGATAACCACTAGTGTTAGTAACCGTGATTCCTTTAATCCTGATATTATCTGAGCTTAATAAGACTGCACTTCCCTTCCCTCTCGCATCTACAATTGGATTGTTCTCTCCAACTAGAGTAATATGCTTGCTGACGTTTACATTCTCGTAATAGGTTCCATTTCTTATAATGATCCTGTCTCCTGCAGTTGCGTTATCGACTGCCCACTGAATTTTTGTATAATTATCTGGAACATATATTGTCCTTGCATACTCATATGCTTTCCACAAGTCAATTCTTCCTGCTCCATACAGATTATCCTTGCCTTTAACTCCCAGGTCAAGTGCATTCCGTTGGAGTAGTGTTTTGATTTCGTTGGGTGTGAAAGGTTTTAGGTCGAGCAAAAGGGCTGCTGCTCCTGCAACATGGGGAGTTGATGCTGAAGTCCCGTAAAAGCTTCCATAGGATAGGGTGCTGACTCCATCGGGTGCCACCACATCCGGCTTTGTTCTACCATCATTGGTAGGTCCTCTTGAACTGAAGTTTTCCAGCGAATCATCATTCCAGTAAGATGCACCCACAGCAAGTGCACCGGAGGCGTCAGCAGGAATGACAATACTGCTCTCCTTTATACTGTACTCAGGAGTAGTTTTAAGAGTGAATAAATCAAAGTGTACCTTTCTAGTTGCATTCTCCTTAGAGATCATGATACCCCATTTCTCCGATCCTTGAGCAATATAATGAATTTTCTCTACTGGAGGTTGGGTGCCTGTTTGGCTGTTTACAGAATAGTCGCAAACTTCCCACTCGCCGGCATTATTCATGCGGACCAAAAACATATCGTAATCTTGAGACGAGTAGGGCCAATCATTCCAGCTTAGGTACAAATCAATTGGTTCTCCTGAAGATAAATTACCTAGCTCCAGAACTTCGTCATTCCCAGAAAAATTGTGGTATCCATTATGGTCTTCATCACTGAAGTTTCCTTCGTAGTGGTAATTGGCATAGTTACCTGCTGCAGATACAAATACTATTCCCGCATTTCGGGCGGCGTTCACCATTTCACATACCCTACCGGTCCCATCATAACCGCCAGCGTTTAACAGACCAAGAGACATGGAGATGATATCCACTTCCTTCGAAATAGAGTAATTTATGGCGTTCAGGAGCTCAACGTCTGTTCCCACTGTGTAAAGATACAACGAAGCGTTAGGTGCAGAGTCAAGAACTATTTCAGCACAAGCAGTTCCATGTACATCCTTCTCTAAGGAATTATCCGCCCTGAAAGACTTCAACTCCTTTACATTCCACACCTCACGGTTTAAATCAGCAAATCCGATGTCGATTATGGCAACCTTCACACCATCTCCTTTGATATTCATATCATGGAGTGGGGTCGCATTGATTACTTCTACACCTTCGCTTATCGTTAGAGGAAAAACAGGGAGGGGTTTTCTAATGTATTTACATTCATTAGATTGATGTATCTTGTTAAGTTCGTTAAAGGATATGGAGGCCTGAAGGAGGTTGCCATATCTCGATTCTACCAAGTTTTGATCTAAAATCTTAGTGTTGTTTGGGGACTCTATAACCACTCTGATTTTTTCTTCAGTCCTGTTAGTTTTGTATAGGTGCAAAGAGTTTGTTTTCGCCGATATCTCCCTGGCAATATTTGACTCCATATTTGTTTTCTTAAAATCAGAATAATCGGGTAGTTCAACTGATGCTGAACTCGCAGTAATACCAGATAGATAAAACAGAGCAATGAAAACGAGGATGGTCAAGCTACCCTTCTTCATTGATGTTCATGTGTTGCTAACTATTACTTATACACACCAGAAACTGAGCTACTAAATCGTGTTACTGAACTAAAATAAGAAGTTCTACTCAGAATAATAAATATGATATCTTATTTAAATGTTTATCAACATATTTTTTTCCCATATATGGAAGCAAAGTCCATGAAATCGTTAAAATCTACATCCCCATCATCATCGAAGTCTGCAAGTTCATTGTAGTTAGCTTCTCCGGCAC
The DNA here is from genome assembly GCA_964596255.1 of uncultured archaeon. Classification (GTDB taxonomy): domain Archaea; phylum Halobacteriota; class Archaeoglobi; order Archaeoglobales; family Archaeoglobaceae; genus JdFR-22. The sequence goes on along the minus strand of CAZQTT010000007.1, from coordinate 39,361 downwards.
TAGTGCCGCTAAAAGAGCTAAACTTCATAAAATCACCAAAATCAATAACACAGTTGCCATCGAAGTCCCCCTTATGCTCTTCTGTTTCTGGTTCCGGTCCTGTTTCTGGTTCTGTGAAAAGGGCTTTGGCATCCAGCAACCCCCATCCATACTGATCATCCCATCCCTCTGCTCCCAAATCGACAGCATTCGTGTACAGAGCTTGCGCCACCTCAGTAGTATTAAGACCAGGTTTCAACTGGAAAAGAAGAGCAACAGCACCTGAAACATGAGGAGTAGCCATGCTAGTCCCCGTCATCTTACCACTACCCGAAGGCAAAGTACTCAAAACCCCCACTCCAGGAGCCATGATGTCCAGAGCATTTCCTGTTCCACTGAAAGATGCTTTTTGGTTATCTTGATTTACAGCACCCACAGCAATTACTTCGCTCGCACATGCTGGAATGGCGACAAATGATGGGTTGTTTCCTGCCCCTGCAACCACGGTCACCCCTTTACTAACTGCCCAGTTAGCCTTTTTAGCCAGAAACTGGTAATCACAATTCTCTTTAGTAGTTCCTGAGCCACCCAGGCTCATGCTGATGACTCGAGATATATTGTTTTTCACCACATACTCGATCCCGGCAGCAACATCGCTTATATAGCACTCTCCGTGTGCATCGCAAACTTTTCCCATCCAGATACTGGCATTGGGCGCAACTCCCTTTACGTCACCAGAGTTGGCAGTGATTATTCCAGCAACATGAGTTCCATGACCATTGTCATCCAAAGGATCACCATCCTTGTTAACAAAATCATACCCTCCAGCATAGCTGTCATTTAGCTGCTGGTGATTGTAATCAATTCCCGTGTCCAGAATAGCTACAGTAATGTTTTTACCAGTGTATCCGGAAGACCAGGCATAACTCACATTTATCTGTTCGTTGCTGTAAAAGTCGATTGTGGTGTATTTTTTATCCGGTATGGCGTTAAAAGTTTGGATTTGTGATGTATTAAATTCTTGAGTGGTCAAATTGTCGGTTCTTGCTGTGTTTTTTACCACCACAGCATCGTTTAGCTCGCGGATTATAGTATATCCCATCTGCTGTAGCTCTGTTTTATTTTCATCAAAAACTATCCACCTTTCTTGGTTATCTACAGTATTATTGACCCATGTGTAGTTGATATTACCTGAGGAATCTACAGTATGGGTTGATAAGGTAAAATTCCCTGGAGCTAATGAAACATTATAAAACTCATTAGAGGTGTTTAATTGCCAGTTTCCGTTGACGTAAACCATCACGTGGGAAAAATCAGGGTCAGATGGATTATCCCATGTCCAATTAATAAAAAACGAGCTAGTCTTACTCTGCAGGTTCGTAATGGAGGCTGGCGGGGTAGTATCAGGTTGTACATCCGGTGAATCACTCGAATTGGTAGAATTAAAGGTAGTTAAGCCAGATGTGGTTTGTAATTCCTCTGAACCTAACTGCGCAGAAACTACAGTTGTCAATGCCAAATACAGTACCATCAAACTGATCAAAAATTTAGCCCTCGTCACCCACCTCATACTACTATAGAATAAAAAACATGACTATTTATACATTTGTTTAAGTTTAGTAATACAGATTAGAAGGTTAGTATAGGAAGGCAGTTGATAATAAGTTCTGAATTCGAGTTTAAGTTTTAAGAAAACCGTAGTAAAAAAAAGGGAATTTGTAAACTGAAACTCTAAAAATTATTTATTTGTTTGTTCTTCTGCTGATTAGATAGGTCACTGTCAACACTGCTATAACCATCACTGCCTCAAATCCTGGTGTTGCAGGTGCCTCAGTAGTCTCTTCACCAGTTGGTTCCTCCGAAGGAGTGTCTGTTGCAGTTGAGCTTGGCATTGTGGTTTCACTCGTAGGTGTGGCACTTGGAGTTGGAGTTGGAGTGGCTGTTGGTGTTGCAGTTGGCTTTGCAGTTTGTGTAACAGACGCAGTGGGGCTTGTGGTTGCAGTAGAAGTAGGAACCACAGTTGTAGTTGTAGTGATTGTAGATCCTCCTCCAGTTCCTCCACCACCCCCAGAGTTGCTATGGGAGGTTTTCTCACAACTTATGGAGATACTGCTGGTTTCAATGTTTAGCTTAATTTCTTCCTTGTTTTCGTCTGTTAGAGTTACTTTTTTAGGATCAAGTAGATAATCCCCATTTTTGGCGCTATCCTTAACCTTGAATTCAACAGTAATGAACGTTCCCGATGCTGGCAAGTAGTTTTCACCTGTTCTGGTCATCCCGTAATGTATATATCCTTCAGTATCACCACTTCCTGGTTCTACCAGGTAATCTTCAAAAATATCTCCTTCTATAACGTCCACTACTTCAAGAACAGTTTCATTGTAGTCCAGGTCGAGTGAGATGGCTCTCAGAGTACTATTGCCTGAGTCCACATTTACGTCTGCGGTGAAGGGGTCAGAAGGGCATAGATCGTCCACAGTTGATGGAACTACTTCGACTGCAGCTTTCTCAGCTTGAACACAGCTAACTGTAGCAATTCCATCCATCTTATTTACATCGATATCATTTTTATCTTGATCTGTGAATCTTACATTTTGGAAGTCAAGTGCGTATTCACCATCTGCTACGTCTTTAACCCTAAATTCTACAGTCATTAAAGTTCCTGATGCCGGAACATAATCACCAGTTTTTGCCGCACCAAAATGAATGATGCCATCTTGGTTTGTATCTCCAGCAAGCTCATTTGTGGGCTCTTCTAACCAATCGCTACCCACCTTTTTGGTGACATTCACTACCTCCAGTGCAGTTTCATTGTAGTCCAGATCAAGTGTAATGGCTCTTAGGTTCTTGTTACCCGAATCAAAGGTTATGTTCACTTTGAAAGTATCAAACGGGCAAAGATCGTCCACAGTTGATGGAGAAACTGACACCGTCTGGGCAGCAGCAGTAAAAGTACTCGCCAACAAAACAAAAACTAGTGCGGTAAATGTCAAAAGTTTATTCATCTCAACACACCCCGTATCTCTCTTTTTTCATCTTTACTCCCTTTTGTGATTTAAGTATTTATAACAAAAAGAAAGATTGTTACTGAACTAAATTACGTAAGTATTTTCAGTAATTTAGATGCTTTTCAGGATAATTTTCGGAGTGATTTATAAAGGATTAGGCTTAATATGGTCTCCAGTCTAAGTTTTAGGTTATACTGTTGCTTAGACTAAATTCAGCGTTTACTAATTGATATAGCTGCAGAAAGTGATAACAAGACCGCTAACGCTGTCAGACCAAGGGTTGTTAGTCCTGGAGCTTTAGCTGATGATCCATTTGGATTATAAGGCTCCGTATAGGAATTCTTATGTTCAACCGAAGCACTCAGGTCGTCACCTAGTTCATCTGTGCCAAAGACTTGTAGAGTATTTTTTATTTTACCCTCCTCTAGGGTTTCCGTACCCGTCACAGTATAATCAATTGTACTTTTCCAGCACTCTCCTGGTTTAAGGAATACATTAGTTGCTAAAATTTGCGAGGTGTTATCCGGGTATGTATCCCTGATCGTTATAGTTTGATTAACAGGAGTGCCGATTTTATTTGTCGGATTGCAGGCATTAAGATAGTAAGTTACTACATCACCATCAGTAACTTCGATAGTTGCTGGTTGTGTTCCCTTTCCTATCTGAACAAAAGAGGCACTTGCTATACCTGCTATTAGTAAAAGTGACACTGACACAAACGCCAATCTCCTCAGCAATTTGAAAAGATAGATTCTCATAACATCAAACCCCTTAACTAAATAAAATGATCTATAACTATTTATACATTTGTTTTGGTTAAGAAATTTTTATCAGAAAAAAAATTTAGAACTAAATTTTGAAACATTTAGCAAAAAGAAAAAAAAGTAAATTTAGTTTTAAGTCTGGGTGTAGACCTAACATACACTTTTTTCGTAAATTGCGGCAAAATCCATAAAGTCTTGAAAATCTACATCTCCATCATTGTCAAAGTCCGCAAGTTCATGGTATTTATTGTCCCCTGATTCGGTGTTCATAGCTGAGCTGAATTCCATAAAGTCTTGAAAACCTATTGCGCAATCATGGTCGAAATCACCTTTATTTTCTTCATGAGGATTTGATTTTCCGCCAAAAGGAGCGAAAACACCTGAGCTAGTAGTGTTTATACCTACAACATTATTTTCCACGTCCAATAATCTTTCGACAGTACTGTCTTCGTTCCAGCTTCCATCATATCTCCATATCTTCAATGTGCTTTCATCGATTCCAGAAACATCGCTGTCAGAATAAGATACGTTCAAAAACAACCACATATCTTCCGATTCGCCCTTAATTTCTACATATTTGCCGATGGCGTTATAACCTGTGGGACTAGGATGTGGTGATAAGACCCCTTTAACTGATAAATCCCCAGAATGGCTAAAGCTAAATGTTGTGGAGCGAAGTGATAGAGTGTTCTCCTCAAAGGTATTGAGGTTGCTGCTAGATACTTGAATATCCCATAAAGAGTTGTTCATAATATTATCAGCAATTATGTTGTCATTGGCTCTGGAAAGTACTATACCGTAACCATTATCATTAATTGAGTTTTTAACTAATTCGTTGTTGTTTGAAGAAACAATGTTAATGCCCAAATCATTCTCCATAAAATTATTGTTCGTGATGCTGTTTTTGCCTGAATTACTTACATGAACTCCCATACAATTGCCTTCTGCATTGTTTTCCTTTATATCGTTGCCATCTGATTTCCAGAGACGAATACCGCATTGATTGTCGAAAATATCATTGCCTGATATGGTGTTCCCTGTAGAGGTGTAAAGTTTTATGCCCCAGTCATCGTTGTTTTTGATTGAATTAGTTGAGATAACGTTATCGTCAGAGTCCACCAAGTAGAAGCTGTAGTCGATACTATCCGCACCATTATTAGCTATATAATTGTTGTTCGAAGCATAAAGTTCAATGCCTTCCCTATTGTCACTTAAACTATTATTTTCTATATCGTTATTACTGGACTTGTAAAGGCGAATGCCTATGTTGTTATCATTAACTTCGTTGTTGGTTATCTCGTTACCATCTGATTCCTTAAGATATATGCCATATCTTGAGTTTATCGCAATAAAACCTTCAACTGTTATCCCCTCTGCCTTGAGAGTTATAGCGTCTTCTCCTTCTGCATTCACTACTGGCTTTCCTTTACCTGTATCCATACCTTCCAGTGTAATCCTCTTTTCTATACTCAAACTCTCATAGTAGGTGCCACTCTTAACAATGACTGTGTCCCCTTCTTTAGCAGCATCTATTGCTGATTGAATAGTTTCATAGTCATCAGGAACGTTAATCGTGGCAGCTGAGCAAGTACTAAGGCCAGCCAAGCACAAAATTATAATCAAGCTTGATATTATCCTTATTTTCATTTATTTCACCTCACTTTTTGCCTATTAATACTTAAGCATTTAGTTTTAGCTTAGCAAACATCACTTCCATAAATTTCAGCAAAGTCCATGAAGTCTTGGAAGTCTACATCCTCATCATCATCGAAGTCCGCAAGTTCATTGTAGTTTTCATCTCCCCGTTTGGTGTTCATAGCGGCACTGAACTCCATAAAGTCGTCATAATCTACTGTACAGTCACAGTTAAAATCGCCTTTACGTTCTTCTGGTCCGGTCTTTTGGTCTTGATCTTCTGTGAATAGGGCCTGAGCATCCAGCAAGCCCCATCCATAGTTGTCATCCCATCCTTCTGCTCCCAGATCAGTAGCGTTGGAATACAAAGCTTTCGCTACATCAGTGGGATCAAGTTGAGGATTTGCCTGTAAAAGGAGGGCAACAACTCCTGAAACATGAGGGGTAGCCATACTGGTACCCGACATGCTTCCACTGCCAGAAGGTAGAGTGCTCAAGATCCCTACTCCAGGAGCCATAATATCCAGAGCTTTCCCCGTTCCACTGAAAGATGCTCTTTGATTACTATCAGTTACAGCCCCCACAGCAATTACTTCGCTCCCACATGCTGGGCAAATTACTTTTGTTTTATCGTTCCCTGCTGCTGCGATCACGGTTACTCCGTTTTCTACTGCCCAGTTAGCTTTTTTGGCCAGAAACTGGTAGTCACAGTTCTCTTCAGAAGTACCAGAGCCGCCCAGGCTCATGCTGATGATTTGGGATACATTGTTTTCCACTACGTACTCGATACCAGCAGCAACATCACTGATATAGCACTCTCCACGCGCATTACACACCTTACCCATCCAGACGCTGGCGTTAGGAGCTGTTCCCTTTACGTCACCTGAGTTGGCGGTGATTATTCCTGCCACGGGAGTTCCGTGGCCATTATCATCCATGGGGTCATTATCCTGGTTAACAAAATCATAACCTCCAGCATAGCTATCATTTAGCTGTTGGTGACTGTAATCAATTCCTGTGTCAAGAATAGCAACCTTCACACTACTCCCAGTGAATCCTGAGGACCATATATCATCTACATTAATATGCTCATCACTTTTTATGCCAGTTATATTGTATTTTTTATCTGGTATAGCATTAAATTTCTGGATATTATTTACGCTATTCGTTTTAATCTTACTCGATTTTTTAATTACTACGGAGTCCTCTAGCTCATGAACTATTGTGTAGCCCATCTGCTGCAGTTCTGTTTTATTACCATCGAAAATTATCCATCTTTCCTGGGTATCGGCTGTTACTGTTGTTACTAGGGCCAAAAAAACCATAATAGTAAAAATTGCTTGAATGAATTTTTTCTTTCTTTGGCCCTGCCTATCTAATCTTCTCATTATACTCATAATAATTAAAAATAAACTTTCTTCAAATAACCTTATCGGAAAATGCCTGATGATGAAAAAGAAGTGATGAGGAAAGAGAAATATTAAATATTTTAAAATTAAAAAATTATTTTAACCTACTTTCGTGTGAGGTAAATTGCTATTGCCACCACAATAATTGCCGAGGCTGCAATAAAAACTAACGAAGTAGGTTGTTGCCACAATTGTTGATCTTGAGGTTGTTTTTCCTGAGTTGTGCTGGCAGAAGGAGTCCCTGACTCAACACCATCATCCCCGGATTCAACATCATTTTTAGTGGTCGTAGTAGGTTCAGGTTCATTATCCTGTGTAGTTTGGGAGTTCTGCACACCCTGCTCTTGTTCTTGATTCGTCTGCTCTAAGACTACAGCACCTCCCCCACCTCCACCTCCAGAGCCTGAGGTAGAGCCTGAGGTTGAACCTGTTGAGGTTTTGTCTTCTTCGATACTCCCTTCCTGGTTTTTAACTGAGTACTTAAGGTCAAGCCTCTTTATATCTCCTGATTTCCATGGATGAGAGCCTAAGTTAATCTCGTTTTCATCAAGACTGATGCTAACCTCATAGGAGTTACATTCAGGAACTAAAAGTCTTTCATTAGCTGGTTCCCCATAGTAACCGTTTTGGTCTACTTTATCCGTTATCACCTCTCCTGTATCCGTCTTGACCATCACAGTTGTATCCAAAGGGGCTTTCTCAGATGTGTCAGTATTAATAACCTCTCCATAAATAGACATAGGAAAAGCAGGTGGGGATTCTGCAATTGCTTGAGGTATAACCAATAGAATTACTAATTGCACCATAATAGCTAATTTTTTAATATCCTTTCTTTGCATCTTTTCACCTTTTAAATATAAAAATAAAAAAAATTTAAATTTACTCAATCGCTTCTAGAGTATCATTTGACGTGACCTTGAGCCAGTAACCCGTGTAGGGGTTCATAACAAAGTCATCTGTAGTCACATGTTCATTTGAGATAGCTGGTGGGCAATCGCCTGCGTATACATTGCAGTTGTAGCCATACATGTTATAGTTCTGTATTGAGGCATCCCAATTCCAGATCTTGCTATAACTGTCGTCAATACCTGCTACCTGGAATGCCGTTTCCGCAGCAACAAAGCTCTTTGCTGGATTTCCTACCGCGTTCCAACCTTCACACACAGGTATAGATGAAGGTGTTCCTGCTCCACAAGCAACGTTGGTTATTGTCTGAGTCGAAGATACGTATATGTGGTATCCCTTGAGGGGATCAATGTTGGTAACGGGATTCCATGTATTGGCGCAACCATCATAGTAGATTATAGCATCGTAGTCTACACCCTCCAAGAAGTGCTCAACACTTGAGTTAGCGAGCGCGCAGCGAACGGATATTAGGTTCCATCCTGGTTGCAGGGTTATGCCTTCACCAACCACAGTAACTGTGATTTGATCTGAACCGGTATTGCCTGCAGCATCACCCATGGTGGCTCTGACATCATACTGAGCGGGATCTAAACCAGTTGTATTCCATTCTGCGCTCCAACCATCATTTCCATTGGTGTCGTTTGCTATTTCTGTCCACACGCCACTGCTAGCACGTGAGTACTCAAAGAGGTTGTACTCTATGTCGTCCTGGCCGCTGTCATCAACTTCTACGATATTAACTTCATCTTTGACGTTGGCTCCATCTGTCGGGTCGGTGATCCTTGGCTCAGGCGGGTTAGATGCCTGGACACATACGGTGTCTGATCCTGTACAGCCCTCAGTATCTCCCATTGTAGCCTTTATAACATAGCTACCATCAGAGACTGATTTTGTATTCCACTCAGCACTCCAACCATCGCTGCCGTTTGTATCGTTTCTTATTAGTTGCCATGAATTACCGTCATCAGCTACACAGTTGCCGTTGGTATCAGCATAGTATTCAAAGAGGTTATACATTACATCTAGCCCACTTTCGTCAACTTCAGTGATGGTGATTGTGCCTGCAACTTCTTGACCCTCTTGAGGATCAGTTATGTTAGGCTGAGGTCTTACTTGGCATACGCACTCCACAGTAGCAGTACCATCAGTTACAGTCTTGGGGATAGCCTCCTTATC
>CAZQTT010000007.1:0-30384 GCA_964596255.1 uncultured archaeon | reverse complement strand
TCACCGTAAAGGTATCAGATGGACAAAGACCATCCTCACTACCCACCGAAACTGAACCATCCTCAGTGGGCGGGGCTCCGCACTCCACAGTAGCAGTACCATCAGTTACAGTCTTGGGGATAGCCTCCTTATCCTGATCATTAAGAACCACATTCTTCAGATCAAGATCATAGGACCCATCCTCAACACCATCCAAGACATGGAACTCTACAGTGATGAAAGTCCCTGATTCCGGAGTATAATTACCTGACTTAGCCGCTCCAAAGTGAACAACCCCATCATCATTAGTATCTCCACCTACTTCACTGCCAGGTTCTGAAAGCCAGTCACCATCCAACACCTTAGTAACATCCGTCACTTCCAGAGCCGTCTCATCATAGTCCAAGTCAACTGCTAGGCCTCTCAAGTTATAAGCTCCCGAATCGAAAGTCACATTCACCGTAAAGGTATCAGATGGACAAAGACCATCCTCACTACCCACCGAAACTGACTGAGCCGCTGCTGTCGCTGTAGTCACTAGTAAAATAAAAATAAATGTGGCGATGAACGCCATCAGTTTTCTCATTTTTAGCACCGTCCTCATTCTCACTCCTATTTATAATCTACTCGCCTAGCACACGTTAGTATTGTAGACAGCTGCAAAATCCTGGAAGTCATCAAAGTCTACATCACCATCATCATTGAAGTCTCCAATCTCATTATAGTTTGCGTCTCCTGATACAGTATCGTACGCTGCGGCAAAGTCCTGGAAGTCATCAAAGTCTACATGGCAGTCACCGGTGAAGTCTCCCTTGGGTTCAATAACAGTTCCATTAGATGCGTTTCCGTTCAGGTACAGTCCGGTTCCATCAGTAGCTTCGTAGACGAACTTGACTCTCTTCTCGTCGCAGCAAGCATTGTTGCTTGTCTTTCCGCAATCACATTCTGTGTTCGGTGCAGTGAAGGAGCTGGTTACCAAGAAGTCACCATTGCTGCCAGCAACATCCGGCAAGTCAGGATAGACGAACTCCTTGTAGAAGTCGGGCATGGTGTGGATGTGCTTCCACTGCCATCCTTCTGCTTCTCCACTCTCGTCAAGTATTTCGACCAAGTTGGTATGGAATCTGTCTTCCCAGTTCTTTCCGGTGAAGTAGATGTCCAATGCAGGTACATCAGATTTCCTGCGCTCTTCTATTGTGTATTCTAGACCATAGTCGCCTTCATACCAGTTGCATCCTTCATGCTCTGTGTGAGGTATGTCAACATCGTCGATCATATCATGCTCCATGTTGAACGGTGGTAATAGTGGTAGGTATTTCTCTCCATCGTCAACGGAGAATTTGGTAACACTCAGATCCTCAAGCTCAACGTCTTCGTGTTCAGGAATAGGGTTCCTCAAGGTTATGTACTTCAGCATGTCGGCTCCTGGGCCATAAATCATAGCAACATCGTATTCGGCTGCATCTACGAAGAACGTCTCACCGGTGTGGACCAATCTACCTACATCGATTAACGATTCATTACCAGTAGGGCTTGCTCCTGCTTGAACTTCAACATACCAAGGATCGACAAAGTCTGCAGGCGTGCCCTCATATGCGGCATGTCTTCCTGCGCTTGCCATATTTCCTACTTCCACTGTGATGGTGTCTATCCATTCAGGATCTTTGTTACCGGTGTAGTAAACATCCATTACAACTTCTTGGCCGGAAGCCTGTAAGTTTACGACTTCAATCATATGATCCAAGAACTGTATTTTATCTCCTACACCTACGCGTTGATCCTCTGCTGCAATATCTACGTCCTTTCTACCGTCACCATTGTAGTCTCCGACATCCCTTAGAGTTGTCATGTCATCATTTCCGTCATAATTTATGTCGAAGCCGTCAAGACCTATTTGCTCATCATTATCAGCAACAGGGAAGTAGAACTTGGTGGGAGTTACACTATCATCTGCATAGGTTGGGTTGTAGTGCTTGTCCACAAACATGTAAGTGTATTCTGTTACCACATCTTCTGAGTAATATTCGTTGGGATCTTCAAGCCAGACTTCACCTACGGGTTCAGTCAAGTTGGGCACGAACCACTGTCTGGCAAAGACCTTCTGCTTGGAGTCAACATTGCTCACGACCGGTCTGTCATCCATGTTCTTTTCATCCATTATTGCTGGATTGAAGGTCACGAAGTCTTTTCTGGGTGCTTCTGAACTCTGAGGATCGAATGGGGCTTCAGGATCATCATATGGGAAGTTAGCTGACTTGTCTTCTTCACCATAGAGTCTCAAACCGTTGTAGTTGCTGTAATCGTTCACATAGATATCCTGGCACTCATCATCCTGGTCGAAAGCCATCATGACTCTCTCACAGCATGCATTGGGTGCTCTCCATGAACTGGTCAACAAGAAATCTCCTCTGGTTTCGCCTACATCAGGTAGTGAAGGATACACGAACTCCTTGTAGAAGTCGGGCATGGTATGAATATGCTTCCACTTCCATCCTTCTTCTTCGCTTTCATTAAGAATCTCTACCAGGTTGGTATGGAATCTGTCTTCCCAGTCCTTTCCGGTGAAGTAAATATCCAATGCAGAAACGTTATCTATTCTGCGAGTCGGGTATGAGTCTTTATTGTCCATTGTATACTGTAATCCAGCTTCATCATCAACCATGGGGTCTTCGCAGTCTGGGTGGATATTATGAGGTATCCCTATATCATCGATCATAGAATGGTCTCTGTTGAACGGTGGTAACAGTGGCAGGTATTTCTCTCCATCGTCAACGGAGAATTTGGTAACACTCAAATCCTCAAGCTCAACGTCTTCGTGTTCTGGAACAGGATTTCTAAGGGTTATGTATTTCAAATTGGGGCTGTCACATCCTCCGGGTCCGTAGATCATAGCCACATAATACTCGGCCGCATCCACGAAGAATGACTCGTCGGTATGGACCAATCTACCTACTGCAATTTTTGCTGTTTCGCCAGAGGTACTTGCTGCATTGTCAAGTTTCACATACCATGGGTTGACAAAGTTGGGAGCATCGCCCTCATATGCGGCATGTCTTCCTGCACTTGAACTATTTGTATCTGCTGAAAGGGTTATATGGTCTATCCATTCAGGCTCTTTATTACCTGTATAGTATACATCCATCCCTACACTCTGAACATTTTCTCCACCAGTTACGAGTTGTACTTCAGTAATCTTCACTTTGTGGTCCAAGAACTGTATTTCATCTCCAACACCCACAATATGGTCTTGTGATGATATGTTTACGTCCTTTCTCCCATCATCGTTGTAGTCTCCTACACCCACTAAGGTTGTTAGGTCGTCCATTCCATCTCCATCTACATCAAAGCCGTCAAGACCAATTTGATCGGCATTGTCGGCAACAGGGAAGTAGAACTTGGTGGGTGGATTCGTATAATCTGCAAAGGTGGGGTCATAGTGCTTGTCCACGAACATGTAGGTGTACTCTGTCACCACATCTTCCCATACATACTGGTTGGGGTCTTCAAGCCAAACCTTTCCAGTGGGTTCAGTATATGTAGGTACGAACCACTGTCTGGCGAAAACCTTCTGCTTGGAGTCTACATTGCTGACCACAATCCTATCATCCATGTTCTTTTCGTCCATGAGGGCTGGATTGAAGGTCATGAAGTCCTTCTCTGGTGCCTCATCGCTCTGAGGATCGAATGGTGCCTCAGGATCAGTATAAGGGGTTGCTGCTCCTTTATCTTCCTCACCATACAACCTTACCTTACAGTTATCATCTGCAGGTGGTGGTGTTGGGGTTGGGGTTGGCGTTGGGGGTGCTTCATATGGATTCTTAGCCTCAGCCGATCCACTCAGGGCGTCACCTAGTTCATCTTCTCCAGAAACTTCTATTGTGTTAACTATTTGTCCACCTTCCAAAGTTTCCGTACCTGTTACAGTATAATCAGTTGTATCTGTCCAGCACTCTCCTGGTTCCAGAAAGACATTAGTTGCTATAACTTGCGAGTTACCATCTGGGTATATATCTGTGACGGTTACAGTCTGATTTACTGATGTACCCACTGCATCTGTGGGATTGCAGGCAGTAAGATGATAAGTGACTGTATCACCATCTGTAACAGTATGGCCAGGTGGATGTGTCTCTTTTCCTAGCGAAACGAACGAAGCACTTGCTACGCTAGCTGCCAGTAACATCACTGCAAACACTAGTATCGTTGTCTTCACTATTTCAAAACTTTTTTTCGTACTTTCTTTTTTCATCTAACTTACCTCCTTTCAAAGGCAAACGAAAATTGTTTAAACATGAATATATAGGTTGATGAAATTTTGATAAGAAGGGGAGATTATTAAAAAAATTTCGAAATTAACTTCCTTAAGATAAATAAGTAATTAAATTAAGTAACTAAGTTACGGGTAAATCAGATAAATACGGCTATGACTATAGTAGTAATACTAAACATTATCCCCATCTGTAGGAATAGATTAGAGAATGAAGAAATCAGGAGAAGGATAACCGTGCAGCTCAATACTTAGAATTGTTAAATAAGTGGTTTTCATTTCATTAGCTGTTAAATGAGTACTTTTCATTAGCTGAGTCTCATATACTACTTAACACTTAGTAAATCTTCATTACACTATTAGAGTTTCAATGGAGATTATACTACAATTTCTTACCTAAGTTACTGAATTTTTTTACTTAATTGAATTACTAAACAAAGTTTCTAATTGATATATATACTTCTGAAATCCATAATTAAAAACCTGAATGAGTTTAAGGAAAAAAGATAAGGAGGTAAAATAAGATGAAAATCAAAAATAAAAATATACTACCAGTACTATTCGCTGCAACCATCCTGATAGCTCTTTTACCAATAGCAAGCGCAGAAGATCAGCAATTCAATATAACACACGACTCAATCGAAATACCAATTAACCCAATCGAAGGAAATAAAGATGCTGTTAACTTCTACGACTACGATGATCAGACCTGGAGTGGTTACACGCCCTACATGGAAGCAAATACCAGCAAAATATACCTATACAAAGACAACACAGGAAACCTAAGCCTAATAATGCACCACGGAGTTGATGGTGGAGACCCGATTGGTAATAAAATTAGTGTGATGTTTGACTTAACCGGTGTCCCACAAGAAGCTAACGTAGCTCTAAGTGACGATGAAGGAGAACTAGACCTGGCCAAAGAACCTGAAGGAAACTGGGAATTTGATAAGAACAAAGTAGATGGCGGTGTAATTGGATTGCCCAACGAAGAATGGTGCATAACAATAGAACCCAACTTCAACTCTGCAGAAGGAATAAACAAATGGGAATACGTCAGCCAGAACTACAACATCTCACTCGACATGAAACAAACCATCACCATCTGCAACACAAGCTCTGGAATGACTTTAAAGACACAATCAGTCCAGGTAAACCCAATCGAGAGAAATGAAGACGCAGTAAGCTTCTACGATTACCACGACTGGAGCGGTCACACACCCTACATGGAACCAAATACCAGCAAAATATATCTCTACAGAGATACCGGAAACCTCAACCTAATAATGCACCACGGGATTGATGGTGGAGATCCGATTGGTAGTAAAATTAGTGTGAAGTTTAACTTAACTGGCGTCCCCGCAGAAACCTATGTAACCCTCAGTGACGATGAAGGAGAACTAGACCTGGCAAATGACCCTGAAGGAAACTGGGAATTTGATAAGAACAAAGTAGATGGCGGTGTAATTGGATTGCCCAACGAAGAATGGTGCATAACAATAGAACCCAACTTCAACTCTGCAGAAGGAATAAACAAATGGGAATACGTCAGCCAGAACTACAACATTTCACTTAACATGAGCCAACCAATTACTATCTGTGATCCTATTGTAACTACTTCTAACGAAGAACCAGAACCACCTGATTCCTCGCCAAACAATCCAGAACCAGTACCAGCACTATCACCAGTCGGCCTGATAGCACTGGCAGGAGGGCTTTTAGCTGTGGCTCTAGTTATGATAAGAAAAAGATAATTTAAATTTTTTTTATAATATTATGTTATATAATATTATTCACCCTTTTTTCTTAAACCTTGAGCTTAAATACGGTTAATACCACGCTACTCAAGGAGGAATTACTATATAATCTATATAATATAATTACTAAATTTTCATTCCACGAAGCCTCCAAAATAGCTCTCATCAGTAGCGGTAAAAACATTAGTTCCCTCAGAGTTATAATCATGACAATAATTAAAATACTGATAAATCGAAACCTATAACAGTAGTTTGTTTCCTATATTTCTTCTGTTACCTATGGGGGAGGTCACTAAATGAGAAGAACTAGATTTGAGATCATGGTAGATATACTTTCATCTGCTAAAGGGGGGCAAACAAAACCAAGATTGTTTACGAAGCCTACATGAATTTCAAGCAGGCTGAAGAGTACCTCAACTTTTTAATAGAGGCAGAATTAATTATGGTGGATTCAGATGGAAATAAACCAATTTATCAGATTACAGACAAGGGAGCAAAGATGCTAGAAAGGTACAGAGAGCTCATTGAATTAAAACCATGATTAAGTAGTTGGGCAGAGAAGCAAAGGTTTTGAAGACTTACTGGTGAAAGGTTGAAAACTTCATCCACACCAATAATAGCACCTCTAAGTCTAAATACCAGAAATGCGTCCCAAGGGGCAACCACAGTAAATAGTATATAAACTGATTTCCCTCTACTTTATGCAAGCAGATACTTTGGATTTCACTTGAGTATATACCTATCAAGCTGTTTAGAAGGTTTAGGAGTATACTTTATTTAGTAAAATTATATAAAAAATTTCCAGAGACTTGATCAGGAAACTCAGATTATATTATAGACTCTTGGTTTATCATAAACAAGGGGAGAAGAAACATGAAGGAGGTTGGAAGCAAAGTAAGACAAATATTAGATTTCTTCTATTAGATTAGATTTCTTCTCCCCTTATAACTAATTGTGGTTAATTATATTTATAACATGATGAAGTTTTAATACGGAAGTTAGTTAAGTAATAAACTTCTGGTTATGGAAAGAGAAGTTGATTTACTTCTTTAATCGGGTAATCGTAATGTTAGATCCGGTGATGTTCATCTGAAGTTTTAGACATAGGCAACATTTCAGCTATTAATTTTGAACGCTAGACTATCACGATCCCAATCACAACTACTTTAGTCACCGTATAACTTAGTAGATACAAGGATATTTATATAATTTAATTTAATTAGTTCACTCCCATCTCCGATTTCACAACATAAGAAAAAGACTATCTTTTATACATAGCAATATTAATCACATTGCCGAACTCACTCAACAGGCTACTTCCTTTTTCAGTCGTCATAAAAACCCTTTTATCCCCATCAAATTTCTCCTTGAGCAAATTATTCTCTAGCATAAAGCTGATATATCTATCGGCCATTTTTGAATTTACATTTGCTTCTTTTATAATTTTTGCCTTAGTAGTGCCACCTCTCAATGCAATTTTAAGTATGTCGAATATGATGTCGAATCTGGTTCTCTTTTTCACCAAACCACCCCCTTATTGAGGTTTAACCCCAATACTTATTACTTGCAATACCCATACCCATTACGTTTACTACATGGCTTCTGCCTAAATAATTTTGCTTCTAAATTTGTTTCCAACCCAATCTTCCACTAATTTTCATTTTTCCTTCAAAAAAAAACATATAAAGCTATGGAAATTCGAGTAGCTAATACTCATTGTTGTTATACTATATTAATAACTAGGATGAATACATTTTTGACTTCATCACACCACTCCCATAGCATAAATAACATACACTTATTTCCCAGTGAATAGATAACTGTTGTTATATGGGTGTTGTTATATATGGGGGTCTCTAACAAGAGTCGAGTTAGTTTCTTCCACCTTGCTTTCCCTCGATATGGGGTAAACTCACGAATTCTCTCCCCGCCTTGGTGAGAACGACCTTATCTCCCTCTATTTTTATTAATTTTAAATCTGCAAGCAGCTTTAGAGCTTTTGGGACGCTTCTACCACCCAGCTTGAGAACCTGGTCTATGCTTTTCCCATCAAAGAACTCAATGATAACCTCAGCCAGCAGGGTTGTGTTTGAGGGCAATTCCGGACCAGTTTTTTGAAGGATTATCATGCTTTACACACCTTCCCTTCGGCTTATTGACAATTTTTTACCATAAAAGCCCTCATTCCCGTCAATTACTTCCATAGTTTTAATACCTACTCTCTCTGCCATTGTCTTCCAGTCTTCAAATAACTCTGACACACCAGTTGGAGAACATAAAAATTTGCTCATAAAAGCATGTACATTTTCTGTTATTTATCTATATATGAAAAATTGTTCAGAAAAGAAACTTAGAAACTTAAATTATTAATTTGGAGTCTAATTAAAACCTCAGTAATAATTCTTCCTACCTGATTATAGATCGGCATTATCGGTAAGTTCCTTAAATTTATTGACCATTTCTTTACCTTTTTCCGTTGTCTGGTAGGTTTTCCTATTTCCTTCTACCTTCTGAGTTAATAACTCAGCTTCCATCAAGAAGCTAATATATTCTTCAGCTTGCTTGAAATTCAACCTTGCATCATAAACAACCTTTGTTTTATTGGCTCCGTCCATTGAAGCATTGAGGATATCAATGATTATTTCGAACCTTGACCTTTTCATTTATCCCCCTATTTGGTATTTTAGCCCTTCGCCCCTCTCTATTTACTCTCAAACTTTAACTCAGCTTTACATCTCAAGCTTTAGTCAACTTTAACTTCTTCTTTAAAGAATTACTTTACTGTTACTTAAAAAGGTTTATGAATCATTTTTTCGGAACTTAGTTCAGTAACAAAAGTTCTGAATAAAAAATCAGTTTGTCTGTTTAGTTCTACTTATTAGAGTATGGTAAATCTATATACCGTTTACCGTAGCTGGTCAGAACCACTTTATTATTCTCTACCCTGACCAATCTGAAGTATGTGAGCAACCATAAGGCGTTTCTTGCATTTTTAGGCTCAAATTTGAGGATCTGGTCAATATGTAATCCGTTAAAAAACTCCATTATTATTTCAGCCATTGCAAGGGTTCTTGAAGTCATCTTCTTGTTTCAATTAGAACAATTAGAACAAATAATTTTTGGTGATTTTTCCTACTAAACTAACATTACCCATTGACTCAAATAATATTAAACAATGAGCTTTTTGAATAACCCATAGCCAAAATTGCGGGGATGAAAAAAGCTTAGAAGATCTTTCCGGAGCAGTGCAGCTATATTTTCCGTATAATACTAAAATTTGAATCAAATGATTTATTTTCATTTCAATTTTTAATTTCTTTTATGAAGTTCTTAAAAACATTCTCTTCCTGACCCCTGATCAGCAGATCGGCAAATATGGCCACTAGACCTGCCAAAAAAATGGCATCCAGTACTCCCCCACCACCTATAGATATAAAAACAGTTCTTTCCCACGAATAATTCATCAACTTATTCAAATTTAGAATGTCTGCGCCTATCCACACTCCCATCGTCGCTCCTACATAAGATAACATTGGTGGGTTAACCTCAGAATTCATCATTTTGAACATGAACGATATAGCTGCCGAAAGTATGGCCGGGATCGCAAAGAAATAGACTACAATACCTACATCAGGTCGGAACCAGGTATAGAAGTAGGTCACAAAAGATATTATCGCTACTAGCAATCCTGCCTCTTTTAAAGGAACTTTTCTCTGGGCCAATATCTTTAAAGATATGGTTAAAGGAATCAAAAGACCGATAACGTTAATTCCAATAATAGAGTTCTCGCTGTGGAATAAGGGTATATCCAACAATCTGGGAACTTCCATAACCAGGCTAGAAGCACTGTATTCCCTGGCTTTGGCCCACGGAAGGGAGAAAATATACACAAAGAGAGGGAATAGCAGAAGAGTGGTCGTTTCCGCAGGGCTAAAACCGGCAGAGTAACGCAGATACATCAACAAAACTTCAACCGCTATAAGTGTAAAGAAAATGACCGTTAGGATTGTTAAAGGATTGGAGATCACTTTACTCACCTGTTTTTACCGAATATATCTTAAGTAACTTAGCATTTATGAAAAATCTCAACATTATGAAAGGGGCAGATCTGAAAAATATAGCTTTTCAACATACTTCAAAATCGAGATATTCGTATAATTTAAATAAAATTTCTCCCAACTCACCCCCAAATGGATATGTTCTTTACAGATTGGGAAGGGCCGTGGGTAACCACTGACTTTGCATATGAAATTGCCAGGAAGGTACTGAATAATCATACCTTTTTTCAGCGCCTCAGCCAGTACGATGATTACCTGTCATACGTAGTCAAAAAAGAGGAATACGAGCCTGGCGACACTTTAAAACTGCTTGCCCCCTTCATTATTGCTTCTGATGTGACTTCCCAAAATCTCAAGGAGATCTCCAGAGATTTGGCGAATTTTGTTCCTCAATCCAGGCAGGCTTTAGACTGTTTAAATTACAGACCAGTAGTGATCTCCACGTCATATCAACAGTTTCTGGAAGTTAGTGCAGGGTTTCTGGGCATTAAAAAGAACCTTAACGGGACTGAGCTAAGAATCGAAGATTATCAGGTAGCCAGTGAAGATAAAGAGCTGGTCAAAAAAGTGGTTGATGATATCGCTTCTCTACCGGAGATTGTGGTACACTCCGCGATGACCAAAGATGAGCTCCCCGAAACATCTAAACATGCTGTAGATTGGCTTGACGACTTTTTCTGGAAAAAACTAACCCAAACATCATTTAAGCCTGTCCTTGAAGAGGTTAAGGCTGTCGGAGGGAAGAGGAAAAGAGAAGTAGTGGAGAGATATATGGATGAGCTCAATTACAGTGAGGTGATCGCCATCGGGGACAGCATATCTGACTACGCCATGCTGGATTTTGTCAGAGATAATGGAGTTGCCGTTTCGTTTAACGGGAATGAGTATGCCGTAAACCATTCCAATGTAGCAGTGGTCAGTGATACAGCATTTGGTGAGGCAGCAGTAGTAGATGCTTTCGGCAAAAAAGGAGGAAAGGGGGTCATCGAGCTGGTAAAGAATAAGAGAACCGAGATGTTGAACCCCCAAATAGCACAGAATCTGTCCACAACCAGTTTTTACTGGCTGCAAGAAGATATCGACTTGAGCGCTGTAGTAGAAGAGTCGGGATACATGAGAAAGAAGTTGAGAGGGGATGCAGGTGGACTCGGTTAGTAAAGATGTGATAGGCTTCGGCGCCCTCAACATGGACAAGATTTACAGCGTGGACAGCATCCCCACAAAAGATGAAGAAGTATTCGTAACCAACCTAAAGCTGCATCCAGGAGGATCAGCAGCAAATACTATTGTCGGTTTGAAGCGATTGAAGGTGAGAGCCGGTATTATGGGCAAGGTGGGCAACGATGAGGATGGGGATCTGCTGATTGAAGATTTCAGGGAGGAAGGTGTTGATACCACCTCGATCTTAAGAGGTGAGGGCAGAAGTGGCAGTGCCATGATCCTGGTAGATAATGACGGGAATAGAGCCATTATTGTAGATCCAGGAGTGAATGACACTATCCAGTGTGATGAAATGGATCTGGAATACATTTCAAATTTCAGGCTTCTTCACTTAACCTCTTTCATCTGTCGTGAGGTTCAAAAATCTCTTGAAAGCCAAAAAAAGCTTGTTGACGATTTTGAGAGCGATATCAGCTTCGACCCGGGGATGGTTTACGCCAAAAGAGGAATAGGGGGATTAAGAGGGTTACTAAACTCCACAAAAATCTTTATGCCCAGCGAAGCCGAGCTGCGAATTCTTACCGGAGAGAGCTATCGAAAGGGCGCTGCCCTCATGCTAAAAGAGGGTCCAGAAATAGTTGCTGTTAAATTGGGGAACAGAGGATGCTATATAACCGATGGAGAGCAAGAAACAGAAGTGCCTGCATATCCTGTAAAAGCTATAGACACTACAGGTGCAGGGGATGCCTTCAATGCAGGATTTATTTTCGGTTATCTTAATGGTCACGACCTGGAAAAGTGCGGTAAGCTTGGTAACCAGGTGGCAGGATACTGCATCCAGCATAAAGGTGCCAGAAGAGGTCTTCCCTACCTGAAAGACATCGACCTGTAATGGCAGCTTAATAATGGTAATGGCAGCTTAGTATTTAACACTGGAACTATCCTAGAAAATTCATATAGTATAACAGAGAGACCACAAATAATATAATCGCCACTATTATGGCCACATCTATGAACTCCAGGCGATATTTCCTTTTCCGGCCTACAGTAAAACCTGCCCCTCTCTTAAGAGACACCTCTCTTATTTTTTCTGTAGGGTTCAGATTCCTGTCAATAAAGTCTTTGGAGACCAGCCTTTCTATCGCTCCTTTAACAATTACTTCAGGATAATTGGTAGATCTTATTATATCCTTAACCTCGGAATCACCCATTACAATTGCTCTCAGCACATTTCTTTCAATTTCTGATAGGTAAGCTCCTGATTTTTCCGAATCGGGAACACTCATTTTGTCTTCAGTTTTAACCTCAGATTCAGATTCAGATTCAGATTCAGATTCAGATTTTACCTCTAATTGCTCCTCTTCACTGGAACTGCTGGGCTTATCTTCAGAATCAGAGGGTTCTTTTTGTGGTTGGGGCTGGGTTTCAGTCTCAGTTTTACCTTCGGGTTCAGGTTCGGGTTCAGGTTTTTTTTCCTTTTTGTCTTTTTTGAATTTGGTTCTTTTTCTCCATTCGCCATCGTCCATTAAAACGTCAATGATCTTTTTGTTTTTTTCTTTGCGAGTTCTTTGGGGTTCGTCATTGGTTTTATCTTCATTCATATTATCATCCGAACAGAAACCTCATTTTGCCGTATGGCGTAATGGTCACATCTTTACCAATTATTTTCATCCCCAAGTTCAAAAAGTCTTCTGCCACTTTGGAGTCAGGCTTTTTCATATATATCGGAACACCTTTTTCCCAGCACTTCCTGATTAACTTCGAATCTCTTATTATTCCCACAAGTTGCTTGCCTATAGCATTTTCAGCATAATCTGCCATTTCTTTTTCTCCCCGATACCTGTTCAACACCACTCCGTTAACTTTTATCCCTGAGACTTCTGCCACTTTCTTCACCTTTTGAGCGTCCAGAATGGAAGCTTTTTCGGGGTTCACCACCAGGTAAGCCAGGTCGGAGTTTAGCATGGGGATCATGGCGTATTTGCTGAGGCCTGCTGCTACATCCACTATAATAAAATCGTAATTGTTCTTCACCTGATCGAGAACTTCTTTAAAGTTTTCTATATCTATTTCCTCCAGTGCCTTTACAGAGGTGGAGGCGGGAAGGACGTTGACCACATGGCTGTGAGTAACACCCTCTTCTTTAACTTTAACATTGACCTCGTAGATGGATTCTTCAAGATATTCTGTATCCTTCAGAACATCCAGCAAAGAGATAAAGGGATCATCAAGACCAAAAAAAGTGTGCATATTGGGTAAGGCTATATCGCTATCTATCACCAGTACTCTACCGAACTTGGATAGGACTACCGACAGATTAACAGATACTGTGGTTTTTCCTACACCGCCTTTCCCTGAACAGATGGCTAAGATTGTCATGTATACCAGTTATCAATCCACAAGTAATTAATTAAATTTATCTTTTCAATAATTCTTTTTTTTGGTCTACGTTAGATATAAATTATCAATCTATTTATATCAAACGATAAAGTATTTATCTCTTTCCCAAGTCCATTAAGTATGGAGATTACAGTTAGAAGAGTAATAAGAGTCGTTACTTTAGTTATTTTCCTCATCCTTATAACCAACTTAATAATTCATCCTTCAACTGCAATTCGTGCTACTCAATCTGATACTGAACTGGTAACTTACGTTCACTCTCATGATAAATACATAACCAGATGGAATAATGTCTATTCCTCTGGAGATAAGATCAACCTTTATGTTTCGGCCAGTGAGATCAATCCTAACAGAGCGGCAGCAGTAGACTTTGTCTATGTGGTTACAGACCCCAACGGTTATGTTCTCGATGCAGGAGAAAGAGAGAGACACACCTTGGGATATAAGGACAAATTCTTCAATGTTTTTGAAATAGATATCAAAGAAGAGTGGATAGAAGGTGAATACGAGCTGGATGTTTACGTTTACGATGTGCTAAATACAACTGGAACATATAGCAATTATGCAAGGCTTCACAGATCTGCCCCTTACACTGGTGATTCAGGTGTAGATATCAGTACTACCAATAGACGAGGGGCCCCCAGCACACATGAAGAGATGGAATTTGAAGTAGCTGATTCGATATCACCTCCCAAGGGCCAGTTTCTGGTATACGACTCTTATTTAAGGGCAAAAGAGGTTCCCCAGGGTGTAGGCAACTTCCTCCACCTTTCAGTGTTAAATACTATAGGTTATAAAGGCACGGGAAGCTTGCAATTGATAATTGATGGTAAACCAGCAGATACAAAGGAAGTAACTCTTAATGGCTACGAGAAAACAGACATTAATTTTCAGATACCGTCACTTGGGCAGGGAGTACACACCATTGAAGTGGTTCCCAAATCAGATAATATCCAGCTCAAAGAGACTCTGCCCATGTTTGTCGAACCTCTGGTGTATAAGGGTGAGATAAAGATTGGAGAGATCCATAATGGTTCAGTGGTTTACTCCCCAAATAACTACGTATTGGGAAGTATAGGAGTTTCAGCACTTACTGATTCAAAGGACATAGAGGGCAGTATAAAAGTGATGAAAAATAAAGAAAGCGCAAGAAACGCCATGAAGATGTTTACCAATACAATAGCTTATCTGTGGTCAAAACATAACAGACAAGGAGCAATTTCAGTGGGGATCCTGGAGGGCAGTGACGATCGCGCCGAAAAAGTACTTCCAGAATTGATAAACATGGTTAAGAGAGAAAGTGGTGCCCCTATAAATTATCTGGGAGTGCTAGAACGTAACCAGATCAATAGAGCCTCTATCGTGTTCTATGTTAATGATAAATCACCCAATGTTAAAGACATGGATAAATTCTTCAAACAAGGAGGACTCTTGATAGTGGATAACACTGGGTACTGGTCAACCCCAAAAAGCAAACTTACAGATGATCTCAATTCCATGAAGGGGTGGACAGGATTTAAAAAAGAAGAAGATATCTATGGTGCATACTACGACCTCTACATAGATAAGGTCATTACCATCACTACGAGAGAGAAGGAGCCTACAGTTCCCACAGAGTTTAAATTGGCCAATCTGGATGTCGATAAGTTCATTGTGGATGTAGGTGACCCAGTTAACGTGACATTTACGGCAGTTAATCAGGGTAAGAAAGGAGGTAAAGAAGTTAGAGTCCTGATCAACGATGAAGTGGTGTTCGAGCAGACTATTGACCTGGATGTGGGAGAGGAGAGAACAATTAGCTTCCAGTACACCCCCGAGAAAGAGGGGAGCTATAAAGTAACCATTGAGGATACCAGACTTTCCAAAGTATTCTTCGCCAAAGAGAAGACTGAAGAGCAAGAAACACCTACCGCAACCCCCACCAAAAAAGAGACAGGTAGGCAGGGTGGTATAGAGCTTATAATTGGCTCCGCTGTCCTTCTTGCAGCGCTGGTGATTATAAGGCTTTTCATGCGGGAGTAGTTATGCTTTCCACCCTGGACAGATCTGTGCTTAAAGCAGTGATGGTGGGGAACAGGACCATTAAACAAATATCTGGAGTTACAGGTATACCCAATTTTGTGACCGAAAGATCTATGGAAAGACTCATTGAATATGAATATATTGACATGGACCTTCGACCTACCGATAAAGCATTTAGGGAAATCAAGCTCCTGGACAGAGAACACGGATTTGCCTTCTTCGGAGAAGACTTGAAAAAAATATTCAGATTGATAACAGACGTTGCAACCGCAGTGGGAGTAATCATCCTTATAAGCATTATGCTCTACTACCTTGGATTAGTTTAAGGTTGAAGGGCAAATAAGGTTTAAATAATCAGTTAGGCTTTTAATAATAACATCAAAAAGTCGAGATAACTATGGTACTGGCAACTATGCAGATAACGGCAGTAGTAGTCTTCTTGCTGGTAATATTGACTTACTTCCTGGTATCAGGATTCAGGATAGGGCCTCTCGAAAGGTTGAGCCTAATGTTTGAGAAGACGCAAAGAGAGACAAGGCTGGATGAAGTGTTTGAGGCACATAAAAAAGAGACTCCCGCTACCAGATTGGCTTTCGTGCTGGCAGTTATCGGACTGCTAATGCTCCTTGCACTCACTCACAATCTATTCTTTGCTGTAGTTACTTCTGGAAGCATGGTCCCCACCTTTTATAAAGGAGATATGTTCCTGGCCCAGGCCATCGTAATCGAACCTGAGGTTGGAGATATTGTCATGTTCAATCGACCAGACATCTATCTTCCAGTGGCCCATAGAGTTATTGGAATCACCGGAGATAAAATATACACTGGTGGTGATGCTTCTGGGCCTGATGAGTGGCGTATAACCAAAGATGATATTATTGCGGAAGCTGTACAGATCGCAGGAGAACCTATCGTGGTTCCCAATGTAGGAAGTTACTTTGTACTGGAAGCACAAGACCTGAGATCGATAGGGCCCTACGGACAAGAATACCTGTTCTACAAGAACCTAGTTACTACCTTCAAGAGCTTCGCTCTGGCTATAATTATTATATGTGTAGCCATATATATCTACCTGGAGATAGGGAGTAGAAAATTTTGAGAAATAAAGAGAGAATCACTAATTATCTCAGCTTTGAAGAATATATAAACAATAAAAGAACATCAGCAATATAAGGCCCTACATCTACCTACTTCTACTTCCAATCCCCCTTCTGCCTACTTCTATCTAATTCTGCCTACTTCTACTTCAAGTCACTTCTACTTCTTCAACCAGGATATTAAATCTCTTATCGAGTTCACAATTTTATTGTACAGGAAGTTTTGTCTGATCTTCGATTCTGTTGTTCTTTCTTCTTCAGTTATTTGTTCTCCCACATCTTTAGTTTCATGTGTCTCCACAGTTAATGTCTTGGCGTATTGATAGTAGAGATAGGCATATGCGATTACTGTAGTAAAAATCAGTCCCATCAGGAGCGCAATACCGGCAACTGTCCTCAATATTAAAGCACCAGCGGGAACCAGAAGGATGGGGATACCCAGGATAACCCATGGCTCAATTCTGCTGAACAGATCGAATTCTTTGGTTATAAAGACCCACCAGTAAACGTACATCAGAGTATAGAGGTATGGTTCGTTGGGAATATTGAAATCGAGAAGGAATAGATAAGTTCCAAAGAAGAACAGTGCCACAACCATAGATCTCATGTAGAAGGCTGTTTTCCTGAACATGAACATATCTGTGGGTGCTTCCCGGGCCTCGTACTCTACTGGTCTGGTAAGCTCATCCTCCATGTGAGTGACCTTTCTCTCCAGACCACTGATCCTAGTCTTCACTTCGTCCAGCTCTGTGGTGCTGAACGCTATTTCCCTGAGAAGGGGCCTGAGGTTGGTGTACACTACCTCTTCAAAAGCGCTTTGAGTTACTACGGAAAACATCATCAATTTCCTGTAGAGCTTGAGACCTCCACCAATCAGGACTGCAGAGAACAATAGGAAGGCCAAATCCACAATCAGATAGCCCATGTTTCTGCCCTGAGTAAAATCATTATACATAGAAACGAGTGAAATTAAGAGAACAAAGACACCTATTAATACCATGATAGCAATTACTGCCTTCTCAATTTTCATCAGTCATTAATCACCACTTCACTACTTATAAGTCTTGCTTATTTTAATTATTGCTGGAGGTTAAACCTGCTCAAGTATCCTTTTCGCAATTTTCTGTCCTATTATAGAGGGTAGTTGGTGACTGCTTTTCACGATATCACTTTTCGATTTAATTCCAGAATTGTATAATTTTCTGGCTCTTGCTCTTCCCACTCCTTTAATATCTACCAGATCAATTAGCTCCTTTTCAACTCCAAACTTGATTCTTTTTTCCATATCTGAGAAAAGGGTTTTCTGAGGATGTGAGACGAAGTTGGAGATCCTTGTAAGTGAGTAGGAAAGCCATTCTGCGTTTTCCATTATTCTCCTAACGTCACCGGGAGAAATACCGTAATTCTGACATATTTCATCCTCGCCAACTTCATTGACCCATTCGTGCAGCAGGAGTGCTGTCTTGATCTCCCTCAGGTAATAATCAAAGTCCGGCGAATCTATAGAGGGGATGAGGTTGGGATCGAACCTATCGATGAGATCTTCAATCCAGTCATCAGCTTTCTTGATGTAGAGGTTTTCCATGTCAGGCGCCCGGCATAGAAGGTGTAGGGCGTCATATTCATTGAAAGCGCTCTTGTGGTTCAGAGTATCGTAAATAAGGTATCCTGAGAGAGGGTCAATGTACAATCTGGATATTAGCTCTCCAAGATTGGTGACGGACAGGTTGCTACCATCAAAGTTGAGCATTTCCCACTCTTCCAGCTGCATAGCAATCTTCTCCAGCTCATATCTGGCAGAAACTTCATTCTGGTGAAAGAAGAAGGTGAGGGAGAAGAAGTCGTCCAGCTGGTCAATTGTTCCTGCATAACCTTCAGAGATCAAGGAGAGGGCATGAAAGCGCAAATGATTAAGTGAGCCCAGTTTCGACATGATCTTTTCCGGCTCACCGTAGATGTATCTGTCAACCACTCGCTCCTTTTCGGAGTTGTTCTTGACCTTTATAATCGCCTCTCCTTTCACATCAAGGCCGGGTCTACCGGCTCTGCCCGCCATCTGCTTGTACTCCAGAACCTTAATGGGCTGGTTCATGGATTGAGCAAATCTATGATAGCTCTTAATTATCACTCTCTCCGCAGGGAGATTCACTCCAGCGGCAAGAGTCGGCGTGGAGGCTACAGCTTTTATCCTCTTTTCTCTGTAGGCATCCTCCACCACCTTTCTCTGAGAGTTGAGAAGGCCTGCGTGGTGAAAGGCGACCCCCGCTCTAACGCAATCAGCCAGCTTCTGGCTCAGCTCACCATCATTTTCCTCCAGAATGTCTCTCGCTACATCTTCGTTAGAGAATTTATCTTTGAGTTTCTTGTAAACCTTCTTGGACAGGTGTTCAGCAGACGATTCTGCATTACGTCTGGTGGAATCAAATATTATTACCTGAGTATCCCTCTCCATAGAATCCAGAGCGAGCGCCAGATAATCCTTCCCATCAATTTCTTTGGTCTCCAGCAGTGCACAGTCCCTGTAGAGCTCGATCTCACCCTTTAGAAAGACCCCTTCGTAGAGGGGGACCGGTCGCCACTCGGATGCTATAACTCTGGCGTCAAGCCACTCTGCAAGCTCATCGGCATTGGGTATAGTGGCTGAAAGAGCAATGACCCTAATATCAGGATTTATTTTCCTTAACTTGGCGATCAGAACTTCAAGGGTTGCTCCCCTCTTTGCGGAGTCAAGGAGATGTATCTCATCAACCACCAGACAGTTGAGGTCCTTCAGCCAGGGAGCCCTATTCCTCATTAAAGAGTCCGCTTTCTCGCTAGTGGTCACCAGTATATCCTTCTCCCCCAGCCACTCCTCCTTTGATTCGTAGTCACCGATAGAGAGACCGGTCTCGATCCCTATCGCCTCCCACTTCCTGAACTCATGATGCTTTTCCATGGCCAGAGCCCTCAAAGGAACCGTGTAAAGACACTTACCACCCTTAATGACATCGCTCACCATGGCCAGCTCGGTGATAAGGGTTTTACCACTAGCAGTGGGTATGGATACTACCATATTCTCTCTAGAGAACAAGCCAGCCTCCACCGCCTCAGCCTGCGGAGGGAAAAGCTCCTCGATACCGTTCTCCTTCAAAACGTTGACCCCATATTGAGAGATGTAATCCTGAAGCTGCTCAACATTCATCACTAACAGCAACACCATACTACAAATTAATTTTACTAACCAGGTGAAAGTGAACAAAATAACCAATTACAGTAAAAAGACCAACACAAAGAATAGAAACAGGTTTAAAGTGCCTAACGGAAAAAATTAATAACAGATTTTCAGACTCGGTAATGCAGAAGTCGAAGCCACGGTAGCTCAGCGGGTAGAGCGCTTGCTTGGTAAGCAAGCGGTCGGGGGTTCAAATCCCCCCCGTGGCTTATCTGAGAATGTATAGAGCCTCATTAGATTTTTGGGGAACAGAGAAAGCAGAGAAAATATCTACGGATTAAATAATTGTCTTGATAATGATTTAGAAGGACTCCTCCAGATCCCCAAAGTATTTCTTGGCCAACTCATGAGGATCCAACTTCTTCTCAGAATATTCTATACCAAGCTCATTTAGCTTCTCGAAACACGCACCAGTTAATTGTCGGTTCAATCCCATATAATAACTTAACAGGATTGAAGAAACGTATTCATCCAAGTCTTTTAAGCTCTTGATCACGCTATAATCCTCGGGGAAATTAATTCCCTCAATCTCTCTAACTCCCTCAGATAATCCCTTGCAGATCTCTTCAACCCATTCTTTGCCAAGCAGGACCTCGGCCAGCTTATTAAGGATAATCTCTTCAGCTCGCAAGCTATCCACTACAGACCCGAAATAAGAGATTGATCTCGCTATCTCCCCAACATCGTTTAAGCCTTCCTGCAGCAAACAGTTTCTCCACACTAAGAATAAATTGTATTGAGGGATCTCCATGGTTATGTTGCCTTCATACACTATGGGTGCTACAGCATCAGTTGAAGATGGATTCTCGCTCATTAAACCCCCTATCTCGACTCCGATATCGAGTTCGAGGGAAGGTTTCATCCCCTTCGGAGCTCTTGGGGTTCGATTAGAATCGCTGGCAACGACTAAAAGCCATTTCAAGAAAGCTGGATTAGTTTCTATGAGCTCCTTAACAAACTCTTTAGGGGATTCAAAGTTAAGCACTTCATGGAGCCAGTCAATAAAATTATTAGATGATTGCATAGCTGATAATAATTCTTTTCTGTATTCTCCGAACGTTTCGCTATCCTCGATTGCTTCTCTGAGTTTTGTTAAGTCTATCGCCCAATAATTTGATTCGGCGCCTCCTCCCTCTCTTATTAACCGGACATATCCTCTATTCTTAAGGCTGATGTCCCAACCTGACTTATTTTCTCTGCCCTGTAAATGGATTCTCTCGTCACTGATTCCTGTGTAAGTCTCCCCGTTCACTTCATACTCAATGTTCCTCAGGTATTCCTTCACATCGTCCTGATAAAAACCGTTAATATTGTTTATAGCGAATTCTATTATCTTGTATTTAGCGTATCCGTTAGGTGGTTTTGGTTTCTGAGATTTTGGTCCCGTTTCATCATACGTGGGATTTCACCTCCACCTTATAACTTTTTCCAGTTAACTTCTGGATAAACGACTCGTACCTATCTCTCTCCACATATCTTTTCAACAGCAGGTTAAGTAAGTTCTTTGCTCCTCTTGGGCTCCAGCTCATCCACTTGTTCTTCATTCTCTTGCTAATTTCGCCCATTAATCTTTCCATCCAGTTGTTGTGCCATGGGATCTTAATCCCCTTGAGTTTCTTGTAGGCGAATAGTAGGATGTTCCTGGAGTACTTTGTGAAGAAGTTTGCTACTCTCCAGTAGCCATGCCTGTCCATCTCCTTTATAAATCTCCTTATCTTCTCACTCGCTTTGTCTATCCTCTCCCTGAGGTCGGGCATATCCAGGGAGTTCTTCAACCAAAGCAGCACTTTTTTCACCTCATTCATGTACTCTTTCCTGGTATCCAGATCAACTCCATGCTTCCATAGCTTGAAGTTGATTTCAGTGGGTACGTGTATGACATCGATCTGTCTGTCATCAAAGCACTCGAGCTCTCTATCAGCGTCCCCTACCACCAAGCAATCAGGGTCTACCAGTTCGCTGTACCTCTCATTAACCCCCAAGACAACGTTTTCCCCGGCAACAACCTTTGCATCCAGCTTCTTCTTACCCTTTCCATGGAGCTTTGTCCCATCTGCTGAAACATACCCCTCGTGTTCCAAGGAATCAGTCTTCACTTCCTTCCCTAATTCCTGCATCCTCCTCCATATGGTGGTATGAGATGGGCCCATAGTCCTCTCCAGCCTACCCTCTGAATCCCTGTAACTCATGGAGAGCGCATGATCAACCGAAATTGCAGCTACGTCCCTCTGATATCTCCTACCATCGTTGAAGTCCACTACATGGTAGAGCGGGTAAAAAGTATTATTAGTGTGCTTATCCTTCACCCTCGTCATATCAAACTCAGTACTTCCAAGCTGCGTAACAACCGTCCTATCCGTATGATCGTGCCTATGAAACTCATTCTGCCCAAACTCCTCCCCACACACCAAATTAACAGCCCGTTTGTCCAGATCCTCCAAAACTCTTCCCAAAATCTCAGTCTCAATGCCATTGATTGAGGACGCGATCTCCTCAACAGAAGGATTTTTATTCAGTTCGACACTCACGCTAAATGGGATTTCTATTGTTTCCATGGGTGGGGTCTCAACCCCACCTTCTAAAAATCCCACACTAGATGTTACACCACCAGAGAATTAAAAGAAAGATTTTAGGTAGCCCCTATCCTACTTCCTCCCACCCTCCTCAAGGAGGCCTCATCGTTTTCGGATAGGAGGGGACCTCAAGTCCGTCCTTACCTAACCTATTATTAATTAGTTGTATCCAGTATATAAGGATTTTGAACATCCTATGGTAGATTGTCACCAGGGCTATTAATCACTTTGATTATTCTTTCTATTCTCTATCGCCTCATAAATCGCCTTAGCTTTCTCGGGATCACTCTCAATTATTTCAGCCCACTTAATCTTCTTCTTGAAGTCCTCCCTCAACTCTGAATCAGATAACACCTCATTCATAACTTGATCCATTGACTTGCTCTCCTCGAACTGGGCTTTAATCCTCTCCTCCTCCCTCAATGGCAAACCACATTTATGACAGAACTTCGAGGCCGGAGTATTCAATTCATGGCATCGAGGACAATTCACTGGCTGCCTCTCCTTCTTCTTCTCCGCTTCTTCCTCCTCAATCCCGTAATACTGTTTGATCGCTCCCTCAATATCCCGGCCCGACATATGCACGTAGGTCGCTGGCATATCTGATCCCTGGATCCACCCAAAATAATGGTTCATCTGCGCTTCAGTGAGAGTGTTAGCTAATACTGTGGCTCTCGTATGCCTTAATATATGAGGATACACCCGCTTATTTATGTCAGCCCTCTCAGCGGACCGCTTAATTATTTTGCAGAATACTTGGTAGGATAATGGTTGACCCACTCCCTCACCAGTTATCCTCACAAAGATGTAGTCTTCCTGGTTTAACTCGTTCTTAACATCATAATTCGGGTGACTGATGATCCATTGTCTTAAATAACTGGCTGCAGTGACGATAGGGATAACTCTCTCCCCAGTCTTACCGTGGACCTTGATCTTAGCTCCCCAATCAGTGAATACTATGTTCTTGTATTGTAGGGTGGCGAGCTCACCAATCCTTAACCCACCCTCATAACCAAGCATTATGATTGCTTTATCTCTATTATTATTCGCTACTTCGACCATGCTAAAGATCTCTGGTTCCTGAAGGACATCGGGTTATCGGTTTTCTCTTTACCTCTAAGGACTTTAAGGCCAGTCCAGTCCTCACCATTCAACCACCTAAAAAACATTCTGAGGGCCTTCTTGAACTCATTGATTGTATGTGGTTTATAGCCATTACTCACTATCTCATAAAGAACGTCCTTGAGATCGCCTTCACTCCACTCCTTAAAGTCTTTATCCTTCCATTTGTGGAGGCTTTTTCGAGTTGAAGTTGAGTGTTTAAATGGTCCTTTGATCGTTCAGAGCTACGGTACTATAATATGTATGACTATACTCTTTCCCACACCATCAGATACTCTTTTTCATCTAAACTTTCACTATCTAATTCTTGTTTTATAGTAAAACCGTTCCGTAGATAAAACTGGCACGCCCTGCTATTCTTTTTAAAGACCTTCAATTCTATTCTGTCTTTTTGCTCTTTCACATAGTCCAATAATTTCTTACCGTAACCCTGTCTTTGAAACTTTTTATCAACAAAAATTGCTGCCAGATAATTATCTATCATCGAAATAAAAGCCTGCACCTCGTTATCTTCCTCTATAACGAAAGTATCAGACTGTGGAATATACTTTTTAGCCATATCTTCTTGAGCCTTTTCCCAATATTCTTTATCAATAAAGTCATGTGCATCTAATGAGGCTTCATACCACAATTCAACTAATTTACCAATATCCTCTCTACTCATTTTTCTTATCACAGGATAAACCTCCTTCCGGATACACCTTCTTCCCACGCCCTTCCTATAAAAGTCCTTTCAGCGCTCAGATCCTGACTGAGATGTTTTACCTTTAGTCAAATTTATATTTGTGTATGATTTTTTCCATTAAACGACCACCTAAAAAACTTTCTCAAAGTTATCCACCTTTTCGCTTCAAAACCATTTTAAAAGGCTAAAACAGTTCCTATAACCCCTATTAGCCTGCTTAAAACCTTAATATATCGTCACCTAATCCATAGAGCCTTATAGAAAATATTATATGCTTTACCCCAGACCTGACTTATATGAGCAAGATTTTAAGACTGTATCCAAAAAAAAGGATTAATCTGAGTTTTGAAGGGATATAGCGTCGCTTTAAGGCTTATTTTTCAGTATTATTTCACAGGAGATTTGATTGATATGAAAGAAGATACGAAAAATCCGATAATTGAGTGGGAGCATATATGGATTCCCTTATCTGATGGCTACCGCTTGGCCGCCAAGGTATGGATGCCGGAGGGCGCCGGAAACAACCCGGTTCCGGCTATTCTGGAGTACATTCCCTATCGCAAGCGTGATTTTAAAGCCATCCGTGACGCTCAAATTCACCGTTATTTCGCCCAACATGGTTATGCGTGTCTTCGGGTTGATTTAAGGGGGAGTGGGGAATCCGAGGGAGTCTTGAAGGATGAATATCTTCCTCAGGAGCTCCATGATGGGTTAGAGGTCTTGAAGTGGATCGCTGACCAGCCGTGGTGCTCGGGAGAAATTGGGATGATTGGTCTCTCCTGGGGTGGTTTCAATTCCTTGCAGCTGGCCTCCCTGAACCCCCCACAACTTAAAGCTATTATTACTGTCTGCTCATCCGATGACCGTTACGTAGATGACGTTCACTACATGGGTGGGTGCTTGTTGACGGATAATCTTTCCTGGGCATCCACCATGTTCTCCTATAACTCCCTCCCCCCTGATCCCTTTCTCGTGGGAGATAAATGGAAAGAAATGTGGATGGAGAGGCTGGAAGAAAGTGGGTTATGGTTGAAGACCTGGATGGAGCACCAGAGGAGAGATGATTACTGGAAACATGCTTCAGTGGACGAGAATTACGATAAAATAAGGTGTCCGGTTTTCGCCGTGAGCGGGTGGGCTGACGGCTATTCTGATACCGTGTTCAGGCTGATGGAAAACCTGAATGTTCCACGCAAGGGACTCATCGGAGGGTGGGGGCACAAATATCCTCATATGGGTGGGCCATCCCCTGCGATCAATTTTCTGGATGAAGCCCTCAGATGGTGGGACAGATGGCTCAAGGGCGTCAAAAATGGTGTAGAGGATGAACCCTTGCTCAGGGTTTGGATGCAGGATAGTGTTTCCCCTCTGGTCGCCAGAAGACCGGGCAGGTGGGTAGCAGAAGAGTCCTGGCCCTCACCCCAAATCAAGTGGGTTGATTTTGAATTGGGTCACAACTCCCTGGGAACGGGGATCTGCGAAATAAGCTCGGACTTTAAACTACAGATCCAGAGCCCGTTGAGTGTGGGTTTGTTTGCCGGGAAGTGGTATTCATATGCGGAGTCCACTGACCTTCCTCAGGATCAGAGAGAAGAAGATGGGGGAGCACTTCTGTTCGATACTTTACCTCTGGAAGAGGATGTAGAGATACTGGGTTCTCCTCAGGTAGAGCTAACCTTTTCGACTGACAGGCCGGTGTCCATGGTGGCCTGCCGGCTTTTAGATGTTGACCTCGGAAGCAGATCCACCAGAGTCACATACGGTCTCCTCAACCTCACTCACCGCCATTCTCACCAGCACCCAAAAGAACTGGAAGTAAACAAGAAGTACAAAGTGACTGTACCCCTTAACCACGTAGCTCAGTGCTTTCCTGCCGGAAACCAGATTCGGCTGGCAATTTCTACTTCCTACTGGCCTCTTGCCTGGCCCTCTCCTGAGCCCACAAGGTTGACCATTTATCCTACTGAAAGCCGGATCTCCTTACCTGTGAGGTCTCCGGCAGACAGAGATGATAATCTTCGAGAGCTGGGTAAACCAATCACTGCCGAGCCTCCGGCAATCACTTTACTGGCACCCCCACACCGGGAATGGACCGTCACCCACAATCTGGCGACCAACGAGGTCATGCTAAAGGTGTTAAACAATGACGCCCGATACAGATTTGAGGACCATGGCCTGGAGATCAGTAAAGAAACTACTGAAGTTTACTCTTATCGGAACAATAACTATAATACCCTGCGGGGGGAAGTGTGGAGCCGCCGCACCCTGAATCGTGGTGAGTGGAATGTGGTAACAGTTATACACACTATTCTCACCTCTAACGAGAGCAATTTTCGGCTTAGAGCCACCCTGGATGCATATGAAGGGGATAGTAGGGTTTTCACCAGGAGCTGGGACGAAAATATTCCACGTAATCTAATTTAAAGGAGGAAAAGAAAGTATGAGTAAAAAGAATGTTTTTGTAGTTGGACTTGACGATTTTAATCTTAAAAAAATGAAGCTGGTGCCGGAGGCTTCAGAATGCGAGTTCCATCCGGCTCTCCACATATCAGAGATACGGGAAGTAGAGCAGTTCGATATGGGGGCCTTGATAGAGACGGCTGTAAAGCGTATGGAAGAATTTCCGGGAAAAATTGATGCAGTTGTCGCATATTATGACTTCCCTGCCACCGACATACTGCCTATTCTTGCCGAGCGATTTGGCCTTCCTGGACCGAGCCTGGATAGCGTTTTCAAGTGTGAGCACAAGTACTGGAGCAGGTTGGAGCAGTATAAGGTGGTTCCCGACCACATCCCCATGTTCAGGGCATTCAACCCTTTTAATCCTGATGCTTACGAGAAGTTGAATATGATTCCCCCTTTCTGGATCAAGCCCATAAGGTCCTTCCGCTCCTTCCTGGCTTACAGGATCAATGACGAATCTGATTTTATCACCAATACCGAAGAAGTGAAGGAGCAAATAGATTACCTGGCTAAACCCTTCCAGTATTTCATGGAGAATTATCCTTTCCCTGCTGAGATAGCCGAAATGGAAGAGAGTTGCATTGCAGAGAGCATGCTGGAGGGCAGTCAGTGCACTTTGGAGGGTTATGTTCTCAACGGCGATGTGGTCATCTATGGCATCGTGGATTCGGTTAGAGAGGCCGACAGATCTTCATTTGCCCGCTATGAGTACCCATCATTCCTTCCCCAGGAAGTACAGTTCAGAATGGCTGATGTAGCACGTCGGGTTATTAAGCAGATCGAGCTGAACAATTCCCCCTTCAATATGGAGTTCTTCTACAACTCCACCCTCAACGAAGTTTTTCTCCTGGAAATCAACCCCAGAATCTCTCAGTCTCACGCCGATATTTTTGAAAAAGTCCATGGAGTGCCTCACCTGAGCATAATGCTTCAGATCGCTTTGGGTAAAAGACCTGCACCACTTGATAGAAAAGGACCTTTTCAGGTTGCAGCAAATTGCATGATAAGGACCTACGAATCCGGGAAGCTGACAAGAGTGCCAACTCAGGAAGAAGTGGAGAGCATAGAGAGAGAAGTGGCAGGGACGGTTATCAAAATGCTGGTAAAAGAAGGTCAGCATCTCAATAACCTTCAGATACAGGACAGCTACAGTTTTGAGCTGGCAAACGTATTTGTTGGAGGTAGGGACAGGTTAGAGCTAGTGGAGAGATATAATCAGGTATTGGACATGTTGGATTTTGCTATGGAGCGTGACGAGGAGACCCTCATAAGTTAATAAGTTAGTTCCAATACATCCTTATTTATGAAAAAATCTATATTTTTTATTTTTAACTTAGCTTCAAGATCAGAAAGATTTATTAATAATTTATTCGTGTTCAGTTATAGGTGATAATATAACTGCTCCAGAATCATGCTATCAGGATCAGGAGATAAGCTGTCATTCGATGGATCGATGTGAGTTCAGGAACTATTTGGACAGAATGGAAAGCCAAACAAGCACCGAATTCAAGGACATTGACATCTTAGAAGCGAATTACCTGATCCACAGAAACCTCCAGAGGAATGATTTTGCCTTAATTGATGTTAGGACCCCTGAAGAGTTCACCAAGGGACATATCTATACCGCAAGGAATATCGACTACTTTTCAGGGAGATTCAAGGAAGAGGTTGATAAGCTTGATAAGAACAAAGCCTATCTCATCTATTGTCGGAGCGGCAAACGGAGCGAAGGAGCATTGGAAGCTATGAAAGAACTGGGATTTACCAGAGTGTATCACATGAAAGATGGAATCATACATTGGGCGGGTAAAGGACTGCCTCTAATTCAAGATTCTGCTCTGAACCCCAATTGAAATCAGGTTTTAACTTAAATGATTAATCATAACAAATTTTATATACCTTGAAGTCCACCCGTAGTTATACAGTGTCACCCCCTTTAAAACTCAAACCTGAAATGGTGTTTCCTGCCTCCTATTACAATCACCTGCCCCTACCTCCCAAATCATAAGGGGGTGGCCTGCTCTATTTTTATAATATGTTTTTAATGTCAATAATGGTTCTTCGACCCCTTTTTCGGTAGAATGGTAGAATAGATTAGATTTATTATGAAAGAATTAAAGTTACTTTATGATTTATGCCGATGACAGAGAGGGCAAGTGGATACCACAGAGACTGAGAGACATGGGGATAGAGGTGATCGTTAAAAGGCTGGATGACGCCGATTATGTCGTAACTCATTCAAGCTACATGGTAGCTGTGGAGAGGAAAAGTGCCGGCGATTATATAAACTCGATCGCTGATGGAAGGTTTTTCGACCAGCTGCACAAGCTCAGCAGTTCCTACGGATTGTCCTTCATGGTCGTGATAGGGGAACCTGACTACTACAGGATAAAGAAGGATGCGTTCATGGGTAGTTTATTGAGCGTCGCCCTTAAGAGCAAACAACGGGTCATCCCCCTCCGCGTGGAGAGTGAAGAGGATTTCTGCCTCATCCTTAAATCCCTCAACAAACAGGTAGAAGAGGGCAGGCTGAGAACAGCTCCCAGAATGAGGAAGACAATGGTTGATGATAACATTGCCATGCTCACCGCCATCCCTGGGATCGGAGAAGAGAAGGCTCGAAGGTTGCTGGAAAAAATGGGGAGTGTCCAAAAAGTAGTTAATGCCTCAATTGCCGATCTCAAGAGAGTTGAAGGTGTAGGGGACAAGCAGGCAAAGAAAATATACGATTTCGTCAGGGGTAGGAGCGTTTGATCAACAAATGGAGAGAATGAATGTTGAGTTATTGTAAAATGTTTTTAGTTTATAAGTTTCGATGGTTCTCGTCACAAAATTTTTTATTTAGTAGTGCAAAAATTTTTAAATTGAATTTCGCAAACAATAGCTATGAATGACATGCTAAAGAGACCTCTTGAAAAGCTGGAAAATCTGGTTAATTATTCTTACTCATTTCAAGATATAAGAAATATAGATAAATTTATTACTAACTCTATGTGCTCCTTAAGTTCCGGATACTGCAACCACCCGACGATCAATGAATACATAAGAACTCATAAACCACAGAGAATCATGGAGATAGGGATAGCCAACGGAGATAACGCCCAAAAAATGATCGAGAGCGCTAGTGGAAAGGTGGACTACTATGGTTTTGATATCTTTCCCGGCAATTTTCTGGATAAGATCAAGGAAAAATTGGAGGAGACTGGCGCTACAGTAAACTTATTCAAGGGATACTCCCATGAGACAATACCCGCAAATATGGATAAACTCCCCAAAATGGATTTGATTTTCATAGATGGGGACCACTCCTACTCTGGAACCAAAGAAGACTGGGAAAACTGCAGGAAATTAATGAAAGAGGACGGAGTAGTTTTCATTCACAATTACTACAGCCATAAGGGAGTTAAAAAGGTTGTAGACGAGATCAGAAAGGACATATACTCCGTAGAGATATTTGACGATTTTGGATGGGGCCTGGCAAAGGTGGAGAGGATAGAGTCAAAGCTATAAAGCAAATAAAACGTTAAATTAGGTATTATATCAAATATCAAAATTTAAAATTGGTTTTCTTATCTTCACTCCACTACTTTAT
>CAZQTT010000006.1:0-51546 GCA_964596255.1 uncultured archaeon | reverse complement strand
ATGCTCTCTGAGCCCACTACTTAAATGTTGACGAAATTTATTGCAGATAATACAGTCACTCTTGCCAAGGGCAATCATTATATATTGGTTGTCGTAGTAGCGGCTACTACGGTGAATATACAATGAGAAAAGATGTTATCAGGAGAAAAAATTTGGTAAAGGTTGCCTTTATAACTGTTTTGTTGCTATCGTTAATCCCTAATGGAATCGCCCAAACAACTTATTCCTCTGTTACCATAAAAGATGTGGTACCTACCGAGCTGAAGCCCGGTGATACTCGGGAGGTCACCCTGACGGTCAGCAATGAAGGATCAGAGCCAGCAAGAGATGTCAAACTGGCTTTCCAGGGAAGCCAATATGTCTCGGTTGTAGGAGCCACCATAAAGAGCATAGACTGGCTGCATGATCGCAGCTCACAGAAAATAACTATAAACGTTCATGTCAACGAAGAAGCCCCCACCGGAAGTTACAGCATACCCATAACCTGTACATGGTACGAGAAAGATACTATCATTTCAGATGGTCAATCCCAAACCGTTCTAACCCAGAAGACCAGGCAACTGGGCATAGGGTTTAATGTCAAAGGAGAAGCTTCAATAAATCTGGGTAATGTCATCACCGACCCCGCCAGCATCAGACCCGGAGACCAGAACGTCAAGATCTCCGCATACATTGGGAACAGTGGCGAATCTTCTGTAGAGAACGTGGAAGCACGCATAACTACCACTGAAGAGTTCGAAACTTCCTGGTCTGGAACGGACCGCTCATATATAGGTAAATTGTCCTCCGGACAGTCTAAAGAGGCTATATTCCATCTTGACATAGCCAAAGGCGTAGAATCCAAGAAGTACAATCTATCGCTCTTGCTTAAATACGAAGATATGGATGAAGTAGAACAGGTAGAGAAGTATGTGGAGATTCTGGTGGAGCCCAAACCGGATTTAGAGGTTTCATCCTTCTATACATCTCCTGCCAACATAAGCACCGGAAAGCACGTCAAATTATACGTAACTGTAAAGAATACCGGTTCAGAAGAGGCTGAATCTATTAGCGTGAGGTCTATAGGGGAGGTAGAAGTCCCTTTTGACTTCTCGGTGAAGAGTGATTATGTGGGTAAGCTGAAACCGGGCGAAACCGGTGAGGCGATACTGGAGTTCGACGTGAAAGAAGACGCTTCTCCAAAGGTCTACCCTCAGGGTATTGAGATTAGATGCACGGGAGATAGAGATATCGGAGATTATAATGTATATGTCTTTGATGAGCAGATCAGACTAAGAGTTCAGGAAAGTACCAGTTCCCAGGGGCTTATACCTGCTATCCCTGGCTTTGAGGGTTTACTGTCTCTATTAGCTCTTGGATTCGTTTTGATCATTCTCCAAGGTAGGAATAGAAGGGGAGAATAGTGGGAGGTCATTCTCCACATGTCAAGACTGAATTTGAGAGATAAGATAGGAATAGGAAAGTTTCTGGGCAAATTGGCATCCATCCAGTATAATCACTATAAGAAGATAATAATTCTATCTTTGATCCTAACCGCATTTCTATGCTATGGGGCAACAGGCGTTCACTTCCAGGGAAATCTGGAGGATATGATGCCTTCAGACCTGCCTGTCTTCGTTCTGGAAGATAAAGTAGCCAACGAATTCACAAGTGGGGAGTCTATAGTTATCGCAGTAGTCCTCGACGAGGATACGTCAGCGAAGAACATAGTGCGGGACATACGGGACCCCCAGGTAATAAGATCGGTGGTTGAGCTCCATAATAGGCTGGAGAACGAGCCATCCATAGAGAGGGTGCAATCTATGGCTCCCCTATTTCAACAGGGAGTTCCACAGGACAAAGAAGATGTAAAGAGAATTATTGCCTCTTCTCCCCTTCAGGGAGTCATTAACGATGATTACAGTGTCATGCTGATCTACGCTAGCCCTGTAACTGGTATGAGCGAAGACCAGGTGAAACGAGTGGAGAGAGTAATTCAGAATGACATTGATGCCATCACCAAGCCCGCTGGAGTGGATTACAGGATATCCGGTATGGCTCCGCTAATAGTCAAAGTTCTGGAGCTGTTGAAGGAAGACCTGGTTTTTACTACTGCTATAGCAGCAGCCATTATATTTGCTCTGCTGGTACTACTTGAACTCTCTCTGGCAAAGGGATTTCTGGTGTTCCTCCCTCTCACTTTTGCCGTCATATGGACCTTCGGAACAATGGGTTTCTTTGGAATACCCATCTCCCCTGCCACTGTTGCGGTCGGAGCGCTCATTATTGGTTTGGGGGTTGAATACGGGATATTTGTGTTATCCCGATTTCATGAAGAGCGGGAAGAGCATTCTTCAGAGGAGTCCTTGAGGATCGCCGTTTCGGAGATTGGGACATCAACTTTTGGTTCCGCAGCGACTACAACCTCGGCGTTCATGGCTCTAACCATTTCAATAATGCCCATGATAAGGGACCTGGGACTGACACTCGCTTTAGCTATAATATTCTGCTGGATAGCCGCTGCAGTAGTAAACCCATGTTTCATTATCCTGGAAGATCAGCTGAACGGTAAAAAACTGTCAGGGCTAATAAAAAGAAGAGGGAAATCTCATGAGGGATGACCATAAACAGGAGAGACTGAAAAGGCTTTTGGAAGGCTATGCCCGGTTTGTAACCCGCCACCGGTTCATTATCCTCGCCCTCGTAATAATATTTACCATTTTCTCCGGTTATCAAGCATCCACTATGGAGACTACCGGCACTTCACAGGAAGCCATGCTTCCAGAAGATATAGAGGTAGTGGAGACCTTTGAGTTGATCGCCGACCAGTTCGCAGGCAGTCTGAGCAGCTCTACAATTATTATCGAGAGCAAACCGCAATACGCCAATTCCAGTGAGATAAGGGACATGCGTGACCCGGAGATCATTAGATATGTGGGTATGCTGGAAGAGAAAGCAGAGCTTATCCATGGAGTAACTAGTGCTGATAGCGCAGCAAGTGTCATAAAACAGGCAAATAACGGTAGAATACCATCCTCTCTAAAGAGTGTAAAGCTGCTTCTGAGGGAGAATGAAGTTGCCCAAAACCAGGTGAGCAATTTCATCAACGAGGATTACTCCATAACCATTGTAAGGTTGAGTATTGTTGAAGATGTAGACCCTATAACAGTTGCTGGAGAGCTTAAAGAGTTGACAAAAGGAGAGAAGCCACCCGGAGTAGAATTACAGATCACGGGAGGTCCGATAATAGAGGATACCATGAGAGAGCTTGCAGAGGAGACCATGGGTACAACCTCTCTTATCAGTTTCGCCCTGATATTGATTATATTAGTAATCATATTTGCCTCTATAAGATACGGGCTTATCCCCCTGTTAACCATAATATTCGGTATCATATGGTCTTACGGCACGCTTACACTAGCAGGCTTTGAAGTGACGCCCCAAACATCCGGAGTTATGGCCATGATCATGGGTATAGGGATAGATTTCGGTATTCAGGTCTCCAAGAGGTTCAGATACGAGCTAGGCTCTCATCAGAAAGAGCAGGCAATGGTGAACACCTTAACCAACGTCTTCTATCCCATGTTCATAACCACTCTGGCAGCGGTTATAGGGTTCAGATCACTTTCTCTGGGGAAATTGCCCATGATGGCAGATATGGGGACCATGATGGCCGTGGGAGTTGTTTTTTGCATGCTCTCAGCAATAACAGTGGTTCCAGTATTCCTGCTATTGTTCGAGAGAAGTAAAGGCCAGACAAAGACCCTAGAGTCATAGAGACGTCATAGATAATATAACTTCCACTTCGAAAAACCGCTTAGATTGGGGAGTCTAAATAACCACTAAAATAACCACTAAAATTTTCAGCAGCCCATCTCTATTTCAGGCACTAGAAAGCTGCTATTCCAAGCACAACCATCAATAAGCCTACTATACCCGTGCTTACAGCAACAGATGTTTCGATCGGCATCCACAACCAGGAAATTCCCAACATCAGCAACCCAACAGCTATGGCCGAAATAGATGCTGAATTGTGAATGCGGGAGAGGTTTTTCATAACAATTATAATTTTGATGTCATATATATATTTTACCTCAAGTATTGATTTAAGTTTAAAGATTAGTAGAGAATATATGTTTATTGAAATTACATTACAAAAATAGGATAATCTTACATCTAGATATTCATTACTCCAATTCCTCCAACGTTTTTAAGAGCTTATCCACAAGTTCCTGGATGTCCGAGGTTTTTATCAATTTGACCGCCTTCTCCACCATCAAGTTCACTTCTTCAGAGCTGGAGAACACTCTAACATCTGTCTTAACTCCCACTACAGGCATCCCCCGTGCACATGCATAACCAACCTCAAAAGCAGTCCCGGAGTCCACACACTCCCCGTCAAGGACCGCCACCACAACATCACAATCACTCAAGGCGTTTAGGTCAGCCTCAAAAACTCTTCTCTTCTCCTCTTCACTTTCTACCGCCGCCGGAAAGTTCTCCTGCGGAAGCCAAACACCATAACCGTTATCTCTAAGGCTTTGGGCAATTCTATAGTTGAAAAGCCTCTCTGATTGATTGAAGAGAGGTCCTGCCAAATAGACTTTCATTATCTCACCCCTAGAGTAATTAAAAATGGATTTAGTGAATTAAACCAGTTCATTGAGGTAGATCATGTGCTTCCCCAGCTTACCCCCATAGTTACCGGCAGTGATACCCACAACCCCGGGGATTTTACTGGCGGAAAGAATGCCTGCTCTAATAGCTTCTTTAACCGCATCAATACTGATGCCGTTTATCACGATCTCATATACTGCATTGACTCCGTGAGGGATTCGAGAGTCCTGGACTTTATCTTTTAGGGCTGGAGAGAACTTCTCGTTTGCCGATGCCTTTAGAAAGCTGTAGTTGTTCGCCCCCACTTTAGAGCCGGAGGCTATTATACCGCCTGGAAAGGGTGTGATCACTCCTTCCACATCTTCAATCGATTCTACTGCCGTTTTCGCTGCCGTTAGAGCAGAGGGCTGGTTTTCACCCATTATAAAGAAATTACCTCCGGCTATCCCTTTAGTGTAACCTATTTTATCTTCAATCTCGAATTTACCCTGCATTACAGGAATTTCCCACAATTTCCTGCCGTACCTCTCCACTGAAGTTTCATAGCCGTCTCCAAAGTACCTCAGCTTGTTTCCGGTATCAAATTTTGTTTCCGAGTCCG
The DNA here is from genome assembly GCA_964596255.1 of uncultured archaeon. Lineage (GTDB taxonomy): Archaea > Halobacteriota > Archaeoglobi > Archaeoglobales > Archaeoglobaceae > JdFR-22. Next base: position 46,349 of record CAZQTT010000006.1, on the reverse strand, counting down.
ACAAGCCATCAAATAAGGATGCTGTGGGAGAAGTCAGGATACACTGTCCGATCCTGGCGATCAATTGATTCTCCAGTTTCTTATCATCCATATGGCAGAACTGAACGTAATAGCCAGCCCTACCATCCGGTGTCTCCGAGTGCAGGGCTCTTCTCTCTATGCCTGCTTCAGCGGGGCACATTATAATAGAAGTCCCAAATCCAGTAGCCTCTCTGGCGGCAATTAGTGCCCAGTGATAATCATACGCCGTAACCAGAAATCTGGAGATCTTTATGTCAAAAGCCTCAGCATAAGTATCTTCGACCTCAACTCCGTTAACATTCATCCAACCACCAAAAAAGCAAACCGGGTGGGGCTATTAACATTTTCTCTTTATTTCCAAAAATTCAGGAGGGACAAATTGTTGTATCCCCAAGGATGAACAGGTATCAAAAAATAAGAAACGCTTAATTCTAAATAGAAGAACTACTTTCTGGTGGCCATCTTGATGTCCTCTGCCTTCACGGTCTTTCTTCCAGCATGGGAAGCCATATTGACCGCTTTTTTGGATACTTCTATTGCATAATCCTCAATAGCGCTGGCCAATGCTTTTTTAGCTGACTCGCTAACTCTTTGACCGCCAGCATTCCTGATAATTCTCTCTACAGGAGCAAGTGGTAACTCCATTTTTATTCACCTCCTAATACATGCTAACTGAACCATACTTATTTTCATTACTCTTATATAAATCTTTAGGTGTCTTGAACAGTTTTGCGGCCTTATTTTTCGATAACAATTGGTTTTCAGAAAAACTGAACTCCAAAAACCACCATAAAAGGAGTGTGTTAAAGGTTATCCATATATACTATCTGTATATCCAATAGAAGTGGTCATGATCCGTATAGGTTGAAAATATGTAAAAAAATAGTTCACCCAAACTCCACAAAAACAGGAAGGTTAGACTCTCAAGAGGTTATCTATCAAAACCTTGGCTGGTAAACCTGCTGACCTTCTTTAAATAAAAAATGGAGTAAAGATTATATAACTAATTGAGTTCACGACTTCAATTGGTTTCAGCTGAGTTTCAGCCACATCTGGTGAAACCGCACATCTTGCACGTCATGCAGCCCTCTCCGTACTCCAGGACGTTTCCACACTCGGGACAAACCCCTCCGATCAGCTTGGTCTTGGGTTCTTCTTCAATACCAGCAGTGGCACCTCCTCCTTCTCCTTCTCCTCCGGGTTCCCCGTTCTTATCCACGAACTCGTTAAGGGGTTTGATTCCTCTAATGTCCAGAGATACTCTGGTATATTCTCCTTTGAGGTGCTTGTCCAGGACCTTCGCAACTCCATCTGCGCAGGATGTGACGATCTCTCCTTTATCAAATCCTATGGAGGGGCATCTTATCCCCTTCAACTGCCTGATCAAGGCCTCAGGTTTCAAGTAGCTTCTGAGGGCTACTGACAGCAGTCTGCCAATCGCTTCTGTCTGGCTGGCTGCACAACCACCGCTCTTACCCAGCTGGACGAAGACTTCTGCAATACCGTGCTCATCCTCGTTTATGGTAACGTAAAGGGCTCCGCAACCTGTTTTGGTCTCAATGGTTCTCCCCGTAGTGACCTTGGGTCTCGGTCTCGGTTCAGGACTTATTACTGGCTTGGGAGCTCTTCTCTCCTTTCTTTCTGCTTCTGATTTTCTGGTGGACAGGACTTGCTCCTCTCTGCTTCCATCTCTATACACGGTCACTCCTTTACAGTCCAGGTCATATGCCAGCAAAAAGGCATCTTCTACATCCTTTCTGGTAGCGTTGTTGGGCAAATTGATGGTCTTTGATACGGCGTTATCTGTATATTTCTGGAAGGCTGCCTGCATCTTCACGTGCCATTCAGGTGAGATATCGAGGGAGCACTTGAATATTCTCTTCAGGTCTTCCGGGATCTCTTCTATATCCTGGATTGTTCCCGCTTCAGCGATCTTGGAGATGAGCTCATCGGTGTAAATGCCTTCATCTCTCAAGCAATCCTCAAGAACACTGTTGACCTCGAAGAACTCCTCGCCATCGAGTATGTTCCTTCTCCTGAATGCCAGAGCATATGCCGGTTCGATGCCGCTTGAACAGTTGGCGATAATACTTATGGTCCCAGTGGGAGCTGTAGTGGTAGTGGTGGCGTTCCTCACCTTCATACCCTCTTCTTCCCACAAGCTGCCCTTCCAGTTGGGGAACTCTCCCCGCTCTTCCGCAAGAGCAGCGGATGCTTTATGACTCTCATCCTGAATGAATGACATCAATTTTTCAGCGAACTCGATCCCTTCTTTAGTGTCGTAGGGGATCCTTAATTTGAACAGCAGATCGGCAAATCCCATTACTCCCAGTCCAACCTTCCTGTTGGACATTGTGTTATTCTCTATTTCCATGATGGGGTAGCCGTTCATATCTATGACGTCATCCAGAAACCTCACTGAAGTCCACACCACATCTTTAAGATAGTCCCAGTCGATAGAGCCTTTCCTGGCGAAATTGGCTACGTTAATCGATCCCAAATTGCATGACTCGTAAGGAAGGAGGGGTTGCTCCCCGCAGGGGTTGGTGGACTCGATCTTACCCACATTGGGAGTTGGATTGTATTTGTTGATGGTGTCAATAAAAACAGTTCCTGGCTCTCCATTTCTCCAGGCCCCATCGATTATGAGATCGAATATCCTTCTGGCAGATTCTTTTTTGACCAATTCTTTTGTCTTTGGATTGGTGAGATCGTATTCTTCATTATTCCTTAAGGCCTTCACAAAGGCATCGGTTACGGCCACACTCAGATTGAAATTCCTTAAAATCCCTTCTTCCCTTTTGGCGTTTATGAACTGCTCAATGTCCGGATGGTGCACATTAAGTACACCCATATTCGCTCCCCTTCTCTTTCCACCTTGCTTTATTTGCTCGGTGGATGCATCAAAGATCTTTATAAACGATATTGGACCACTGGCAACACCTTTGGTGGTCTTAACAATGTCTCCTTTCGGTCTTAATCTGGAGAAACTGAATCCTGTGCCTCCGCCCGATTTCTGGACTTTGGCCATATCCCACACCGCCTTGAAAATGCCGTCAATGGAGTCCTCCACCGGAATGACAAAACATGCTGAGAGCTGGTTTAATTCAGTCCCTGCATTCATAAGAGTTGGGGAGTTGGGCATGAAGAGCTGCTGGGCCATCATATCGTAAAATTGTGAAGCGACAGAATCAACATCCCCTCCATAATCCTCCTCAGCTCTGGCTATTGCACTGGCTACTCTCCACAACAATTCTTCCGTAGTTTCAGTTACGTTTCCATCCTCATCCCTGGACAGATACCTCTTTTCAAGAACGGTTTCAGCAGTCTTGGTGAGTTTCATATCAACACCTAAATCTAATTATCACCATCGTTATTTAAAGCCTTTATGTGAAATGAAGGTGAATGAAGTTAAATGTTTTTCTAAGCCGCACTCTACTGGCCAAGAGATGCAAATGCAGTAAAGGATGCTAAGGAAAAGGAGATGACCTAGATGAGGTGGCTTTTAGGATTTACTTTGTCTATTTCAATAGAGTCAATCTAATTAAACCAATATTTCCTTCTTCTTTGAGGACAAATAAGGTTCATAAAAAGGGTAGAGTAGCAAATACCTGGGCATCCTCTACAATATTGTCTACTAAGGCGTACTCGTTTGGCTGGTGGGCGGTTCCATCGATGGTACTCCACACTGCGGTCTGAAATCCGGCTTTCCTAAAAAATGCTCCACACGTGTTGCCCCCGAATCCCACCTTCACTGGTTTTATCCCCTTCACTTTCTCCACCGCCTCCGAAAGCTTGGTGACAACCTCACTATCTTCTGAAGTTGGTGGAGAAGATTCGCTCTGCAGTACGTCTACTTCAATTGAGTTGTATTCTTCTTTTAGCTTATTCACGTATTTTATTATATCCTCTGGGTCGTAATCTGGTATTACTCTGCAGTCCATATAACTGATATCCAGACCGGGGATGGTGTTGACGTTGTCCACGTTCTTCTCCCTCTTGGTAGGCTCGAAAGTGGATGTAGGGATTTTGAAGAGTGAGTTGGACTTACCGAATTCTTCTTGAAGGCATTCGTCAAGCGCAAGTAAAAATTTCATGGCTTTTCTGGCAGCATTTTTTCCTTCCGGTCTGCTGGCGTGTCCCTGTTTACCGTGGGTGGAGAACTTAAGCCACAATATGCTCTTTTCCGCTATCTCTATCTGATCCCCCTGAGGGCTTCCTGCATCGGGAACCACTATGAGGTCTTCTTTGTGGAAGATGTCCTGGTTTAAAAGGTGCTGGATGCCGTATTTGCTGCCCACCTCTTCGTCGGCCACAAAAGCAAGACCGAGAGAGTATTTGGGCTTTAATCCCAATTCCTTTATTGCATTAGCTGCAAAAAGAGATGCTACAACGGCCTGTCCGTTATCCTCGCTTCCTCTCCCGTAGATCCTTCCGTCCTTCACCTCGGGCTCAAAAGGGTCGGTGTCCCATAGAGATACGTCTCCTTCTGGAACTACATCCAAGTGAGAGATGATCCACACGGTTTTGGCTTCTTCCCCTTCAATTCTAATTACAATATTGGGTCTTATACCGTCTCTGGCCCTTTCATCCTCAGCGTCATATCTTTCAACATCAAATCCTTCCAGCAACTGTGTAAGATATTCTGCTTTGCCCAGCTCACCATCTCCGCAATTCTCAGGGCTAAGGGCCTTGATTCTGATCAAATCGGAAAGGATTTCGATAATCTGGTCTCTACTGGACTCTATCTTACCAAAGAGATCTGGGGTCATTAAGCTTTATGATCACCCGATACGATTTTCAACTTCTTTTTCCATCTCTTCAACCATTTTCATAGTTTCGTCATCCTTTACCTGCTCTTTAAGAGTTTCAAGCTCCACTTTTACAGGAGCAAGGGCCTTAAAGGTTTCCGCATCTTTACTCTCCATGACATCGATTGCTTCCTTGAGAGTAGCAATTTTCTTTCTGGCTATGAAGTCCTTTTCAAGCTCCTGCTTGAGACTTCGAAGCATCTCCGCAATTCTCTTGCCCTCTTCAGTAAATCTCACTACCCTGATTCTTCCCTTGAACTCGCTCTCCAACAGGGCATTTTCCTCAAACTCGCTCAAGACTTTGGATATATAGCTGTAAGGAGAACCCACATCCTTTGAAATAGCCAGCGGATATGCTTTCTCCCCATTTTCCTCTGCATCCAGTATCCTTAACATTATGTCCACTGTTTTTTCGTGAAGGAACATCTTATACAAATTCAAATACTTTCCCCCCTGTGTAGGCGTGTTTAACCTTATACTATATTTTTGTATCGAAATTAATCCCATTTCACTTTACTTTACATATATTTTACCTATAGAGGAAATTTTCGCATCCTTTATCTAAAAAATGCGTTTTAATAAAGGAAATAAAGCATTGAATACCTTCAACTTGAAAGGTACCTTGCTCCTGAGGATCTTTCCCATATCCCTGTTGGTGACCAGCTTCATATAACGGGAGATTTCATCATCGCTGCCCATCATATCCCAGCTCCTCTTTATGTAATTGCTTCTCTCCATAGCTCCCAGCAAGTAAACCTTCCACATGATATCAAACTTTTCTATCTGCCCTCCATCAAAATACTGGTTAATAGCCTTCCCGGCCTGATCTCCTCCCACCATGGAGGTGGGGATACCGGCTCCCACGTGACTGAGAACCATACTTGCAGAATCGCCCACCAGCAAGGTGTTACCGTAAACAGCCCTCTGGAGGGGAAGGTCAACAGGAACGAACGCACCTATCTTGCTCACAACTTCAGACCCTTTTAGAAATTTCGAGCTATAGGGATACTCCTTGACAAACCTTTCCAGAGCTTTATGGATGTCATCACCCTGATTTGCCTGCTCTTTAATGAATCCCACACCCACATTGGCATATCCTTTTCCCTTGGGAATTATCCAGGCGTAGGCACCAGGGCAAACCTGATTGCCCACAAACATGTAGATCACGTCTTCTTCACATTCAACTCCCTTCATAAGGTATTGTTTGGCGGGGACTCGGGTGTGATTCCACACACCCAGTTTTTTGGCTATTCTGGAGTTCGCTCCATCACAGGCCACAGTGACCTCCGGAGTTATGGTTTCCCCACTATCCAGAACCAGCTCACCATCCCTGAAATCCGTGATCTTGGTATTCAGCTTCAATTCATGGCCCGAACTACTGGCTATGTTTTGCAGCATTTTGTCCCTGTTCAACACATGCATGTTAAAGTCGACCTGGAAGGTCTTGCCGTTGGGGAGGACAAAATCCATTTCTCTAGTAGCATTAGTTTCGAATCTCTTGGGGATATCGAAAAGGGAATAATCATGAAGGTCGGGGAGGAGTGTTTCCATCTCCTCTCTGGTGGGAACGATCTCTCCACACTCCACAGGATAACCGGGTTTCTCCTTCTTATCTATTCCTACAACCTTTAGATCCTGGGATAAGGAGTTCAGAGTGAATGTTCCCCCTACACCAACGCCAGCTACTGCTACATCTACATCCATAAATCCCCCTCTAACCCACTATATAAATGACTACCGCAAACTACAAACTACCGCAAAAATCTTAAGCTATCCTCTCCCCTTGAAGTTGTGAGCTGGGTAGACACGTGGGAGAAAATATTCAACTCTTTTGATATACTCAAAAAAATGCTTGCAGACAGAGCAAATTGCACGGATAGCTTTATTGAGGTAATTGACCCACCCTACACCATAAAGGTGCTGAAAAATGAGAAAGTAGTGGTCTTTCAGTTAGAGGATAGTACTGTGGCAACTCTGGACAAAAAAGGCCTCCACAATGATTCTGATGAGCACCTGGGAGTTATACAGGAGTGGTGCACCGCCCTCACATCCCTGGGATTTAAGAGATACAGGACCAAGAGCAGGGGTTGAACCTCAGTGCAGGGTCGAACTTATTGTTCATAAGATACTCCTTGTGACACAATACCACCCCCCCTTCGTTTCTTGTGGAATGCATCAACAGACAGGAATGGTTACTGATCTCCCTCATTTGCTGTATAAAAGGTCTCATCGACCGAAATCTTGGAGAATACAGGAAATTTTCAATAATTACAGGCCTTGATACCGGTTAAATTGATGGTTGGATTCCTCTAATGCTTAATGGAGAGTTATTGTGTGCCTTATTGACCCCGGATTCAACAAATTAGAAATTCTTTTATAATTTCATTATTTACTCCCCCTACTTTCGAAGCCCTCAAATAGAAAGAGTTTTACCATTAAAAAACAAAATATGGTCGAAAGATGCGTAGAACTGTTAAGGATTTACTGGTAGAAATAAAAGATACCTCAGAGCTGATGATAGATCTGGCCTATTCTGCTGTGTTTTTTGATAATAACGATATTGCTGAGGAGGTTATCAGTCTGGAAAAGAACATGGTCGAATACCTGAAAGAGATCAGGGTAGTTTCCATCCTCTCCGTTAGAAGGGTTGACGAAGCAGAATCTGTTTCTTCCATCTTGCAAATAGCCAACGCAGCTCAAAAAATAGGCAATGCTGCTGGAGATATTGCAATGCTGATCATCAAGGATTACAAGCTCCCCAGAGAGATGGTCAACTCCATTATTATCAACAGCGAAGAGACTGTAACCAAAGGGCAGGTAACCAGAGAGTCTGAAGTCGCCGGCAAGACCCTGGGAGAGTCCAAGTTGCACACCAGAACCGGTTTAAGAGTAATTGCCATCAGAAGAGGAGTGGAGTGGGTATACAACCCCGATAGAGATACCAAAATTATGAAGGGTGATGTCTTGTTCGCCAGAGGAGATGTCACCGGTATCCCCAGTTTCACTGAGATGGTAGTGGGAGAGAGAAGAGAAATCGGCAGGGAAAAGCCAGAAACAGAAATAACTGATCTGGATAAGGCAGTATATACTATTATTCAGATGAAGAACATGTCAGAGCTGGCAGTGGATCTCAGCTATCTATCCGTGCTTTACGATAACGAGGAGATCGCTCATGAGGTGATTTACATTGAGAACGAGATAGACAACATGAAATATCAGCTACAGCACTGGGTTTTGAACAGCAGCAAGGAGTTCGATTCTGAAGTGAATCCCTTGATTGCTTTGCTGGAGTTATCCTATACATCAGAGGTTATTGCCGATTCCGCCAGAGAGATATCCGAGGCTGTAGCTCAAAGAATGGAGATACATCCCATATTTAAGGAGGCCATGAAGGAGGCGGACGAGATTATCTCCATTGTGGAGGTTACCAGAGATTCCAACCTCAATGGAAGGTCCCTGGGCGAGGCCAAAGTGGAGACAAATACAGGAATGCATATTATAGCTATAAAGAGGGACAGCAACTGGATTACCAGACCTTCAGCAAATACCAAAATGTTCGCCGGCGATCTCCTCATCACCAAAGGAACCAGAGAGGGTAATGAACTCCTTAACGAAATCGCTACACCGCCCCAGCAATCTCAGCAATAAAATTAGAGACTAAAACTTTCTCAATCCTGGAGTTTCTTCCGCTTTTACACACCGCTGTCCTCACCCCTATTATATCCGGGTTCAGCTCTCTTAATGCGGTTGTGTGAGTTCCTTTTATGCCGCCAGCCAGAGCACAGAAGAGGGGTTTTTTCCGGGACTCCTCGATGAATTCTTCAAGCTCAACCATTTCCATGTGATCGAAAAGCGTCTTACCATCCTTTATGGCCGTATCGATCATGATACCATCCACCCCTGCCTTTTCACCCACCCGGGGTAGCACTTGGGGCGGAATAGAGTTTATCCTATAGTAATCCGCGTAAGCTGCCGCCACCAGCTTCTTTTCCTTATCAAACTCTTTAACAGATCTGATTACAGGTGTTAGCATTTTATAAGCTTCTTCTTCATTCTTTACTCCAAATAGACCTATCTTGATGTAATCCGCCCCGCTATGCGCTGCACCTAAAGCTGCAAGGCTCGCGGTACCCGGCTTATACTCCATATCTCCGATGGTGGCACTGACCTGTTTACCGTAATTAACGGCCAGATTCTTTATTTCTCTGATTACCCAGGGGAAACTGGCTCCCAAAGAGCCTTCAGCTGGATTTTTTACGTCAATGATGTCCGCTCCCCCCTCTATAGACTCTATAGCTTCTTTGCTATCCATTGGACTTATGAGAACTTTCACCATGCCGTATTGTTTATAAAGGGTTTAAGATTATTTTGTTATTTCATGTCTTGACTCCCCGTAGATATGGTGAGGACCATATGGGCAGCAAGTGGCAAATACTTATAAATCCTGTTTGACAAATTCTTATAGCATGAAAAAAATCGCCATTATTGGTGTAGGCAACCTCTTACAAACAGACGACGGCATTGGTATCTGGGCTGTTGATGAATTGGGAAAAAACAACCTACCACATAACGTAGAGGTTTTCGACGCTTCTACCGACCCCATGGTAGTTCTGGATGCTATGGACAACAAAGATAAGGCTATAGTAATAGATGCTTTCGCCGGAGGTCGTGCCCCGGGCACCTTCTACAGGTACAGAATTGAGGATCTGAACATTGACGACCAAACAGATTCTTTTGATATAAGCTTGCACAGCATGTCCTTCCTGGATGCCCTTAAGAACGGAAAACACGCCTACAATCTCCCCAGAGAAATTGTAGTGATCGGGGTGGAACCGGATAAAATAGAGACCGGTATGGAGCTTTCGAAAACCCTGAAAGAGAGGTTGCCTCAACTAATCAAGCTGGTTATGGAGGAGATAAATTGAGAATTTATCTATTGTTGATACTGATATTGGGTTTTACAGTTTTATTTTCTGGATGTAGTGACGTTCTTCCCACGGAGGATAGCAGCACGGGGCCTTACGATATTGAGCAAAATGTAAGACTTCAAAATAACTTCATTCCCGTAATGGAAGTTAACATCACAGGCACGCCTCAAGATATGAGTGTCGAGCTTAAATTTCCAAACGACAATGTCACCACCAAAAAGATTTTCGCAGATAATTTTACAGGCCAATCAGGGACCGTTAAGTTCAATTTAGCGGAGCCGGGAAAAGAGCCTACCAAAGGTAGTTATGAAATAAACTTAAGGAGACACGGAGAAGTCGTATCGTCCAAGACCTTTACCCTTGGTGGGCGTGACCTGGAGGTAACGGATGCTAAATTCAATATAACCGGACATACGCTTAACAGCATGACCCTAACCATAAAGAACGTAGGTGATGCGCCCGCTTATGTACAACAAGCCAACATCGTAGTGGGAGATCAGGATCCCAAAGGATGGTTGTTCACCAGAGGGATTTCCCCTGGCGAGGTTACTGTACTTACCATTCCCCAGGAATTTGAGATAAAAGGAGATACTGCCCACGTCAATGTGTGGTTCTACTATCAAGGGAATCTGGTAGGCAGCTATGAAACAGATGTGAGCGCCGAATAACCAATTAGGCTCACATCACTTCAATATCTATTTTTTTATTACCCATATGAGCGTCGATTTTCATAGTCTTTTTTCGATACTTCTCAGCATTTATTACCTGGTGAAAGTGGTCAAAACTGTTTTCCATAACTTGATCATCATCTCCATCCATTCTATAAAACTCATACTCTCCCTGCTCATAATAAGCCCAGAAGACCTTCAATTGGTGAGAATATGGGCAATACCCTCCCTTCATCAACCATAAATAATCAGCACTTTTAACCTGTTCTATTCCACTTTCTCTAATATAAGAACCCAAAGTATTCCCTGACTGATGGTGGTCTATGGCTTTTTTTACCCTATCCATATGACCATAGAGAGTCAACCCGTTTACATATGCCCAGCAGTACTCGTCCTGTAACTTCAGGCTTATTCCTTTATACTCTTCCTTCCGGTCGTAAATGGGATCCGCTTTCCCTTCTGCAATGATTACATAACCCCCATCTAAAAAGAATCTGGCAATTTGATCTCCTTTATTTGCTGGTCCCACATACCCCGCCATCTCATCCGTGGTGCAATTAAGATATTCGAACTCTACAGCCTCTGTGGATGCTATTTGAAGAAAATCTTCTAGATCGACTTGCTGCTCGGTGCATTCTACCTGATCATGGGAAACTACATTTAAAACAGCTGATAAAGCAGCCACTAAAATTAATATTCTGGGACTAATCATTATTGTTATAATTGTGAGAAGGTTAATTAAAAGGTTACAAAAAACACTTAATGAGGAGTTGATAGCCAACAAGATTCACTACTAATACCAAATATACAGGATTTTTTAGCTACATGGTGATGGGCTTTATTCAGGTCCATTTAATCAACAGCAGGAAATAAGAAAGTATTAATACAGAAGTTGATTGCCTAAAATAGGGAAAACTTTTAATAGTTTATAGTTGTTGTAATTATTATCATGGGGTGACAAAAATTGCCAAAAAAGAAGAAGAGCGCTAGAATATTGGTAGTGGACGATGAACCTGCAATGAGAGAAGTTATGGTGCTCATACTGAAGGGCTATGATGTTGTAGAAGCCTCTAATGGATATGAAGCAATAAAGAGATGCGAAGAAAAGACACCTGATATAATTTTAATGGATATTATGATGCCCAGGATGAACGGCATCGAAGCAACCAAGTACATTTTAGAAGAGTATCCCGAAGTAAAAATTGTGGCAGTAACTGCCTATGCCACTCACAAAGGTAAAGAAATGCTGGAAGCGGGAGCAATAGAGATCCTTGAAAAACCATTTGGACGGAGAAAGCTCGAAGAGCTCATAAAGAGGCTTAGTGATGGTGAGGTGGCAAGCAGCAGACAGAGAGCTTAAACTTGCCGAAGTTCTTCCTTTTGCTGTCATTTTAACCGATAAAGATTACAATATCTTATACTGGAGCAGTAGTGCTGAAGAGCTGATGGGATGGTCTAAAGATGAGGTAAAAGACCAGCCATTGTATGAAATCCTTCATTTGAGCGAGAAAGAGATCCAAAACTATTTAAATCAGGAAATAACCCGCATACTGTACCGGAAGGATGGTTCAACCGTGAGATGTGAAGTTAAAGCCTCATCTTTTGATGACAAATATGCGTTCATTTTAAGAGATGTCACTTATCAATATGAGGAAATAAAAGAATTGGAGAGCTACCAGGATTTCTTTGAGCGTGCACAGGACATGTTCTTCCGAGTGGGGAAATCGGAATTTAATCCCAAACTAGCTCGTACTCTGGGGTACAGTAGAGATGAACTTACTGGACCTCCTCTGACTCCTCTTATTCATCCCGAAGATGTTGGTAGAGCTCATGAAGAATTTCTAAAGGTGTTAAACGGCGAAACCAGAAATTATGAAATGAGGTTGTTATCCAAAAGCGGAGATGTTCTATGGTTCGAGGTTGTTGCCTGGCCATGGAAAACTGAAGGAGTAACTGTTGGTGGTGAAGGAGTATTAAGAGATATCTCTGAAAAGAAGAAGGAGGAAACATCAACAAAGAGGTTGTTGGAGAGACTTGAGGTCTTAAACAGCATACTCCGTCATGACCTCAGCAACTACCTGAGTGTAATTGGAAATTACATTGAGCTTCTCGAAGAGGAGCCCAATAAAGAGTACATAAACAAAATCCAGAACATGATAAAGAGATCTCTGGAGCTTATTAAAGACATAAAAATTGTTGAAGATGCAGAGAAGTCAGGCAGGATCATGAAGTCAACAAACCTGTCTGAAGTGTTAAAAAGTGAAATAAATGCTATTGAAGATCCCCATACTAATATAAAATCTGACATACCTGAAAGCCTCTATGTTTGGGCCGACGAGATGGTGAACTCCATTTTCTCCAACCTGCTTTCAAATTCCATAATCCATAATGATAAGACGGAGAAAAGGATTGATATTAAAACTGAAAAGATTAACACAGAGATAGAAGTTAGAATAGCTGACAACGGACCAGGTATTCCTTTGAGTATGAAAGAGGAAATTTTCAAGGAAGGAGTTAAGGACGAAGTAACCGGAAAAACTGGGTTGGGTCTTTTTCTGGCGAAAACACTAATTGAAAGATATAGAGGGAAAATATGGGTTGAGAACAATGAACCTGAAGGCAGCGTGTTCATTGTTAGATTGAGAAGTTCAGAGAACCTATACGAGTCCTGAAGAATACAACTTACTTTATTTTAATGCATAACCCCGACCCCTTTTTTCCTGTGGAAGTAACAGAAATTCATTGGTCATCGGTTAAGCCCTCCATTCATCCATCAGTCGTTTCCGGTTGACATGGGGATCCAGGGCATGACTTTGATAGACGTTCATAACTGTCTCGAAGGTTCTTTTGATCCCGTAGTATGCGAGAATCAAGGTAAGCTGAACGTCAGCGTTCTCCGCGAATATCTTGCTCCACCTTAGCTGAGTATATCTTACCATATCCTTTGTGCTTGTTTCTCTGACCAGATTATATATTCTTCTGCTGATGAGGAGGGTGAGGATTGCGGTCCATATGAATGCTTCCACGATCTGGGGGTTTGTGGTGTCAACCACGTCCAGAGCATACCTGCTCTTGAGTTCCTTGAAGATGAGCTCCACATTCCACCTAGCACTGTAGAGAGCAGCGATATCCTCCGCAGATAGCACATCGGGAGGTATGTTGGTGAGGTAGGCGTGATACTTCTTTTCCTCATCATTATAGATCGCTACTAACCTGAATTGGGTGGTATCCTTCTTTTGTTTGCCTTTGTATTTTCTGCAGTTGAAGGTTACTTCTACGTTCACGTCTAGGACCTGTCTCTTGAGTTTGGGGAGGACATCGCTCAGGTATTCGTTTACTACCTCCACCTTGTTACCCCTAAGTTCTAGGTTCTCTGAAACGATTAGGGGGTCAGCAGTTCCTTTGAGTCTGGTGACGAAGTGTCCTCCGTTCTCTGTTATGCGGGTGAATAGGTGGTATTTGAAGAATCCCATGTCGATGAGTAGGATGCGATCCTTCACCCACGGCCCTATGCGAAGAGTCTTCAACTCATTTGTGCGCTCACCGTATAGGCTTACTCGCTTAGGGCCATCAGATACTGCACTCACCAGCATACTGACCTTCACGCCCGCAGCCACCTTCCGGGTTCGAACCGCAGGCCACTTCTCAGCCAGCGACTCGTGTAGCCTGACTATGGTGCTATCCTGGATGAGGAGGTCCTTGAACTGCGATAACTTGGGTTGCAGCTTTCTTTCAGGTTGCTGGGCCAGCTCCTCAATTCCCCTGATAACGCACTCCCGGAGAAACGCTACTAACTCGGGGGTGAACCGTTCATACCAGCTGCTATCACTCAAGCTAGTGTCCGCCTGTCTCTCGTAGTTGCGCTTGAGGCTGGCTAAGGTGCGCTGCAACCTAACACCAAAGCTCATGGCAAGAACCCACAGCATCACTACAGGATCCACCTTACGCTCCCTCTTCACCAACCCCGTCTCCTTCGCCTTCCCTCTCACCCACTCAGGAGGAAACATCTGATACATAGCCTTCTCAATAACCTGTGGATCTTGAGCATTCATGGCTCCAACCTCACTACCCTAACCCTCATCCCAATCCAGTCTTTGGGTACCAGAACTCTGGCTGAGGTGGCACAGGGTTTTGCTATCTTTTCCACTACCTCATAACCCTCCATCCGTATCTCCATCGGCTCTTCACATAACTTCTTTATATTGCAATATTATTGCAATGTAATACATAAACCTACCGGTCTTCTTACAGAAAACGCAACAAAATGAGTGGGAATTCACTACACGGTTAACTTCTTAACCGATGACGTATGAACAGAAATTACATAAAAATAACAACAACAAATGATCGCTTTATCTGATTAAATTCTTCTTTAATTTGAATGTCTCTTCTTCTTTGGTCCTGAGGTTGTCAAGTATTCTATTCATTCGGTTTATTTGATTGGATAGTTCTTTAAAAGTCCTTTCTGCTCCCACATCTTCTTTCACATCAACGAAACCTCTCATTATGGCCAGAGGATTTCTCAGCCTGTCTGCCAGATACTCAAAGTACTCCAGGTTATCTTTCATTTTATCCAGAGCCTCTTTTCTCTTCTTCTCTATCTCAATTGTCTTCAATGCAAGAGCCAGATCACATGCCAGATCAGTAATCATTCCCAATTCTTCATTTGTATAACTATCTGAACTGGAATAAAGCCATAAAATGCCATACAGTCTGTTCTCATGAGATATAGGAATAACCATCTTTTTAATTGAGTCGTCTCCATTCAATGAACATTTTTTACAGAGTTGATCTATAGGAATTGTTCCTAACTTTCTACTCTCACTCTTCAGAGCTTCTAAACACAAAATTTCTCCTTTTTTGGCCATATGTTCCAGTTTTTCCCTGCTGTAATAGCCAACAGATTCTACAATCTCTATTTTCCCCTGGTCGAAAAAACCAATCCACACACTAAGATCTTCTCTCAGTTTCACAATTGATTTGCATACTTTTCTGAGCAGGCTTCTGCAATCCCTCTCCCAAGCGATGAGATGGCTGATCTCTCCAGAAATAGTTAACATCTTTTTTATGCTCTCTTTACTGCTCTCTTTACTACTTTGTGGAGGTTTTTGACTTTGTTTACTCCAAACCAGTTTGTAAAAAAGACTTTTTTCTTCCTCGAATGACTCAAATGATTTTGTAACCTCCAGAAATTTTATGATATCTCCGTCACTTCTTCTTAAGCTTACTTCAGAACCAATAGAATGTGAGGGACTCGAATTGACATATAATTTGTTAATGTTGACTCCTATCAACTCATCTTTAGTAAATCCCAGTAAGCTGGAAATGCTTTTACTAACATAAAGAATGTTTCCATCTTCATTCAATATAAAAACACCATCTGAGGAGTGATCGATTACCTCATCTAAAATGGACAATACATCGACATTTACTCCTAGTGGGTTGCAGACCCCCATTCCCATATTATATAGCTCCTTTGATATTTTTTATGTGCTACGTGACCTCTCTAACCTACCGCTAAATCAATTAAGATTTATATAGTACATAACTCATTCTTATATTTTTTGTTTTTAGTTTTATAGATATTCATATTATTGCGATTAAAATAAGTGAATAAATTTAGACAAGCAAATATGGAGAAAACTTAAAAAAACAAAGAGGATGCGGGAGAATTATGAGTAGAATAATGGAAATGTTAATCAGGAGAGGTTTTTTATGGCAATCATTTGAAATTTATGGAGGTATAGCCGGATTCATCGATTTTGCTCCTCTGGGTAACGGAGTGAGGAGGAATCTGGAAAAAATCTGGCGTGATTATTTTGTTATTAATGAACGTGCAGTTGAAATTGATACTCCTACTATAGGAACTGAAGATGTTTTTGCTGCCTCTGGTCACTTAACTTCCTTTACAGATGTGGCCATCGAGTGCAGGGAATGTGGGAGAGTATTTAGAGCGGATCATTACATTAAAGAGAAACTGGGTATTGAGACTGACGAGACAATGGATGCTATACAAGAAATATTGGAAAGTTATGACCTTAAATGTGAGTGTGGTAATGGGTTCAAGGATCCACAGCATTTTAACCTCATGTTTGCCACCACTATCGGCCTTGGAGACAGTAAGAAAGGTTACCTCAGACCAGAAACTGCTCAGGGCATTTTTATTGATTTTAAAAGATTAAAAGATTATTTCAGGGGCCAGCTGCCCTTTGGAGTCTCCCAGATTGGGAGAGTCTATAGAAATGAGATCAGCCCCAGACAGGGAGTGATTCGTTTAAGAGAGTTCAATCAGTCCGAGCTGGAGTACTTTGTTCACCCGGAGAACAAAACACATCCCAATTTTAGGGAATATGAAGGTATAATGGTAACTCTGGAAGATAAATCCGAGAACCAGTATGATATTACACTAAGAGAAGCAATATCGAGGGGTATACTCCCTCACGAGCTCCTGGCATACTTTATAGGGAAGACTAAACAATACTTGCTGGAATCAGGAGTTAACAAGGAAAAGTTAAAGTTCAGACAACATAAAGATGAGGAGAGAGCCCATTATGCTATTGACACCTGGGATGCAGAGGCCTTGACCGAATATGGGTGGATAGAACTTGTGGGGATTGCAGATAGAACAAATTATGATCTTAAGAGGCACGCAAAAATAAGCGGAGAGGATATGAGTGTGTTTGTCCAGTTCTCTCAACCCCAGAGAGTTAAGAGAAAGAAATTAACTCCTCTAATGAATAAATTAGGCCCTAATTTTAGAGATAAAGCCAAATTAATTGCGGCAGAGATAGAGAATTATGATGGAGAGGTTGGTAATAGCATAAAAGTAGAAGTGGATGGAGAGGTTTTTGAGGTACCACAGGAATTTTTCGAAGTAGAGGATGTAGAAGAGGAGATACACGGAGAGAGGATAACACCTCATGTAATTGAACCATCATTTGGTCTGGACAGACTGGTTTACACCATTCTGGAACATTCATTTGACTCAGATACTATAGATGGAGAAGAACGGAAAGTTTTAAGATTGAAAAACAGGATTACTCCTGTCCAGGTAGCCGTCCTCCCCTTACTTACTAAAGATGTTTTCCTAACAGTATCAGAGGAAATAACATCCGTTCTTAAGCAACAGGGCATATTTACAGAATACGATACATCAGGAAGCATTGGAAGGAGGTACAGGAGATACGATGAGATCGGTACCCCATTTTGTGTGACCGTGGATAAACAAACCATGGAAGATAGGACTGTTACTTTAAGAGGCAGAGACACCACAGAACAAGTCAGAATAAGCATAGAAGAACTACAAAAAGTAATCGAAGAAATGCTTCAAACTGAGAAATCAGTATACGAATACGGAGAAAAATTCAGGTAATAAATAATTCCTGTCCATTCTTTCTACTAAATTCTTTCTACTAACCTTTCTTGAGGCTAATTTGAGAATAGATAATTAAGCTTTCTGAGCTTTCTGAGGTGGTTCTCTTCTGGATAGAGGGATTTGTACTTCGAATCTTCTATTGGGAGGAGATATTCTAACAATTATCTCTCTGATTAGGGAGTAGTATTTCCTCCTTCCTTCCCAATTGGAGCTTATTATTCCGCTTTCTTCCAATTTATCCAAATGGTATTTGGCTGTCTTCCCATCCAGGCCTACTACTTCCATTATTTCGGAGATATACATGTCCCTTCGGGAAAGATGACGGAGTGTTTCCAATCTGGATTTGGACCCGATCACATTTAGAGTTTATGGAGACCTCCCTATTCCTTGACAAACAGCAATTAGGGGATTTCTTAATCTCTCTGGGAGAGCAGGTGAAAAGCAGGAATCTAAACCTCAATACCGATGACTGGGAACTCCCATTCGAATTCAGGGAACCAGTTAAGATGGAAATCGAATTCAAATTCAAGGGTAAAAGAGAAGACAAAGCACCGTAAATATCCTGAACCCGAACAAGACTAAACTAAAAGGAATTATTTCCCCCTCACCCCGAGCCGAGTTATCCATTCGCTAACCTAAGTTGATTGGGAGCCATTCAATGTGACGATTAGGCAGAGAGGTTACACTGTCTAACTTCACAGACTTAACTTCGGCCTGTTCCATGCCTACAACTGAGCACTCTCAGCCTTGCAGGTAATAAGAAGTGTGAAAAAGTATTAGATATAGGTGGGAGCGGAATGAAAGTAAAAATTATTACACATTCCTATTCAACTCCATTGAGTTGTTTAGTCAACTTTGTTGACCAGGTACCAAGAGCGACTAACCACCTCGCCAGTAAACTCTAAAGATTTGTGCTTACCAAAGTGTTAAGTGATTTTGGTTTTATTGGGTTGCCGTTTCTGGATTTAAATCTTTTTTATCCTTTCTGCAAGGCTGGTGATCTGGTCCATAAGTTGGACAATTTCTTTGATCTCTTTTACATCATTCGCGTTCTCCAATTCCTTAGCTAATTTCTTCAGAGAGTTCTTTAAGGAGGTTTCCATGTCAGTATCGCTGAATTCAGCATGACCGCTCGTTATGATCTTCCTCTCTCCTCCCTTATCTTGAATTTCTTTCTTATCTTCCTTCTGTACTTCACTTTCTGAGTTAATTATATTGGTCTTTGCTCTCTCTTTTGATTCTCTTCTTTCTCCCTCCTGCTCTATTACGGCCTCCTTCTGGCATGAAGGGCAAAACATGGTATCTCCTTCCTGGAAAAGAGGAACATTACATTCTGGACAGTGGTAAGAGAGCATTTTTGCTCCTCTAATCAATAATTTTGAAATATCCGAAATTTTTTTATCTTCCATACTTGCATATCGATGAATCGTAATAAAAATTTCACTTCTGTGGAGGTGTATCTATGACTGAAGAAGTACCCGAGGGTGTGCTGGAAGTTCTGGATAGAATCATGCAAGATGATACTGTACCAAGAAACGTAAGAAAAGTTTCAGGAGAAATAAAAGAGGATTTACTTCATGGAAAAGAGAGTTTAGCCGTAAAAGCTTCCTCTGCAATCTCTATCCTTGAAGATTTATCTGCTGATCCCAATGTACCCATGCATGTTAGGACCCTAATCTGGAATCTATCGAGCCAGCTGGAAAGAATATCTGTAGAGGAATAATAGAACAAGTTAAGGGGGATCATAAGAACAATTTAAAGATATGAATCCACCAGTCATTTTTCCTGTGGTAAAGTAAAGTAAAGTGCGGTAATCTAAATCAATATGTTCAATTGTCAATACTCAATTTAATTTAATTTTGATTTTAAGGGTATTAGTTTCATTACAACTTTTTTGTTTGGACTCTACCTTTTCTACAGTTTCTAATAGAAATGAAGGGGGAGGGGTATGAATGAATCCCCCATTATTTCATGTGGACCAGATGCGTTCTGGAGCCGCGTGGCATCACTTCGTGATACCACTATTTCTTATTTCGGTAAATTAGGCTGAATTGCTTGATCAACCCGTAGGACCGTGATCACAAAGGAAAATTAATATAATTTTGCTCACTGGTTTCAATAAGATTTATAGGACGGTACTTTCCAGAGATAAAGAAACCGGGGAGTTGAAAGTGAACGAGAAGGTGTGTATCCATCCTTTGCTCGATTCGCAACCTGTGGAATCGGAGATTATTGATTACCTTCAAATTGAATTGCATAAGATTTTCCGGGAAGTATCCGTTCTGGAAGATCAGAGAATATCCCATTCTACATTTAACCCCTCCAGAAAACAGTTCAACTCTACAAAAGTGCTGGAGGCCATTGGCCTGGTCGGCGATATTAATCTGGGGGTTATGGAAGGGGATCTTTACTTCCACGGATTTAATTTCATTTTCGGAGAAGCAGAGCTGGGTGGCAGTAAAGCGGTAATATCGACCTACAGATTCAGACCAGAGTTTTATGGTGGGGAGGAAGACATGGGATTGCTGAAATTAAGGGCACTCAAGGAGGCAGTACATGAGATTGGTCATGTTCTGGGGCTGAAACATTGCCCTGATGAGCAGTGTGTTATGCACTTCTCCCATAACATAAAAGAAACGGACTTGAAGGATGGGAGGTACTGCAATAGATGCTGGTCCCGGCTCTAAGCTCCCGGCTCTAAGCTCTAAAACCTTTTTTATAATCGAAGTGAAGATTATACATGAAGTTCGTAATTCAGGAGCATTACGCTTCCCAGCACCACTTCGATTTTCGACTGGAAATGGAGGGGGTGGCCCGTAGCTGGGCGGTACCCAAGGGGTTGCCAGATAAAAAAGGACAAAAAAGACTGGCTATAGCAGTTGAAGACCATAGCGTGGATTATATGGACTTTGAAGGACACATACCTGAAGGAATGTATGGGGCAGGAGAAGTGCGTATCTGGGATAATGGAGAATACGAGCTGTTGAAGAAGGAGTCCACGGAAATAAAGGTGAAATTGAAGGGAAATAAAGTCCAGGGGACCTTCGTGCTATTTGAGTTCCCTAAGGCAGGGGAGAATGCATGGCTCATTCTCAAGGCGGATTAAATAATTTGATTAAACAATAAAGGAAATGAGTGACAAAGATTTAGACCTTTACCCTTAGACCTTTACCCACTTGATGGCCACGTATCTTATCTCTTCTTGAGGGGAAAAAAAGGCGAACACCATTCTCTTCCTCACGTTCTGGGCAAGTCTTATGGCTCTCGCAATTACGTATAAAGGTATCTCTACGTCATCTATTACAGAGACCAAATATTTGGAGTGGGGCAAATCCTTTACGCTCTTGATCTGGTCATAAACCCTGAAATCGCTCCCGAACTTGAAGCCGGTCTTCACCGACAAACTCCTCTCCTTGAGGTCTTTATAAACTTTGTATCTTCTGTTGAAGTTCTCTTCAACCATCTCGCCCTGTTTCCTGATCTCTGAATAATCAACTTTCTTTCCGGAGCTGTAGATCTCCATCTTACCTTTTTCAGCCAGATACAGGCTCTCTATAAGAGAAAGGCTTATCAGCTCGTTCTTCTCGTTTCCGTAGAACAAGTGGTCAAAAATGAATCTGTTATCTGTTATCACTCTGTCCGAGATGAGATGGCCATTTATTTTTTTAATATCTTCTTCCTGGTTGCCTGTAATATTCCATTCATCCACATGGTAATAGGTAACTTCGCTTTCCTCATCCACAATAGCCAGCACGAGGTTCTGAACCTCTGACTGCAACCTATAGATTTCCGGTATGGTTATTTTTCTTCTTTCAGAAATCGGGAGGTATGTCTTTTTTCCTTTGAGGAATTTACCATCCAGCTTGATCTTGTTTCCTCTATCTCTCAGGTCCTCATATGCGAAGTAATAGCTGGGAAAATCGGAGTTTAGCTCTTCTGCCCACTTGAACACCTCTGGAGCCTCCATTATTTTACCATCTTTTTCTAAATGGAGGTCTCCTCTTAAGCTAAGGTAAACTGCCTCCACGGGATGTAAAACAAGATCATCTCCTTCTTTTCTTCCGAAACCCCTTCTCTCCAGCCGTGGTGAGTATGGTACTGTAACCTTGTTGTGCTCTATCGTACCATCCATAGGATCTGAGGCTCCTTTAACGGTCATATATGTCTATCGTTTCTCATTATCATGAATGAGTCTCCCTTTCCTCATTATCATGAACTACACCTTCTCATTATGTCCTATTTGGTAAAACTTTTTAGTAGATAGTTAATCAGTTTTATATGGTGATTGTTATAATATGATGATGAACTCCCAACTTCAACAAGCTGTGGATGAAGTAGGTACTAAGCCCACTGGAATTCACCTACTTGATAAACGTTTGGATGGGGGTTTACCTGAAAATAGTTTAGTTTGTGTTTATGCCAGCCCCATAAGCATGCCGGAAGCGTTCCTTTATCAATTCACTTCGGAAAGAAGAACTCATTATTTCAACACTTCCCGTCCTGTCCAGTATATTCAGCAGAACATCTCCAATATGGGTTTTCCGGTGGAAAATGTGGAGTTTATCGATGTTTTTTCCCAGTATTATCTAAACGAATACGGACAATTCGTTCTGGAGGATAAATACAGGGATAAGGAGATTTTTGATTTTATTGATCACCAGTTAAATGAGCTGCATGACCCGGGGGATTTTAACGTGATATTCGATTCTATTTCTTTTTTCATGAAACTCGATGTCAGTAGAGGATTAAAAGAATGGCTGATGAATAAGCTTTATTTGATCTCCAAGGAGAGCAATAACCTTTTCTATATATATTTGATGAAAGATGTCCACCCCATAGATGTAGTCAACATGGTGATGGATATTTGTGACGTAATTTTTGACATCAACAGCGATAGAGTGGGAGACCACATCACATCCAGACTCTCAATACCAAAAATAAGAAATAAGCCTCCTGTAAAGGAAACTTTCAAGTTCAATATAGGAGAGGGAGTCCAGATAGACACTTCCAGAGATATTGCTTAAGAGGTTTAGGTACACTTCTTTACATCAGACCCAAAGCAGCGAGCTCTTCGGCAATCCTATCCACTGCTTTGTTGGCATCCTCTGGATCTTTACCTCCAGTCACAACCATCTTACCTGAACCGAATATTAAGACCACAACTCTCGGTTTGTTCAGCCTATATACCAGACCCGGGAACTGCTCGGGCTCATACTCAATGTTTTCCAGCCCTAAGCCAATGGCAATGGCATTTAGATTCAAATCGACTCCCAGATCAGCTGAGGCCACGATATTCTGCACCTTGACATCGGGTTCAAGGAAAACAGGAATGTTTAAACCATCAATAACCTTGACGACCTGTCTTACAGCTCTATTTGCGTCTTGAACACTCTTCGACCCGGTGCACACGACTTTTCCACTTCTGAAAATAAGGGCAGCAGCTTTGGGCTCTTTGGTCCTCAAAACAAGTCCAGGAAATTGTTTTGGTTTATATTCAGCATCAGAAACTTCTCTGGAAATTTTATTTAGATCAATATTTTCACCAATCTGGGTTGAAGCAACTACATTTTCTATTTTAATGTTGTAATCTTTCATTTCTCTCACCCCTGAGGTAAGGTAGTTAATCAAAGGTGACTAACCTACCCCCTTTAAAAAGGTTTTATAAACTATATAAATACCTTTGCCCAACTCTCCGTAAGGACTGATGTTTACGGCTATTATAACTCTACTAATTGAATGATGTTGGTATTATATAATAATTTTCATTCTAAGTATAATTCAATAATCTTTTAAAGAAGCTCGCCAGCTATTATTATACTAATTACAATCGAAAGTTTTATATCTGATAATGATAATGTTCATTAACTACCCATACTACCACCCTACCACCCCACCCAATAACCCCCCGAATACCCGAACCCTCTGGTAGAAGGGTGATGAGGGATTCCCTTCTTTTCTTTTTTTTAAGTCCTTGAAAACCGGAGTCTAACTTACCTCTTTTCTTATTTTTCTAACTCCCAGCCAGAAGATTACACCTGAGGAGAGGGTTAAAATTGCTGCAACTGTAAAAGCCGCCTCCAATCCGGGTAGACCACCACCAAAAAGATCATAGATAATACCGCTCACCACAGGGCCGGCAATCCTTCCCAGGCTTTTAGAGGCAGACATGGCCCCCATTAACTCCCCCATACCTCCGTGAGACTTGCCCTCGGCAGCGATTATAGCGTTAATGGCAGGAATGCTTAATGCACTTGTCACCCCCAGAAGTATAGAGAGCATTATTAGGAAGACAAAGTTATCTACTCTGGGAAGCGAGTAGAGGATAAAACCTCCCAGGATAGTAGAAATGGTTACAGGGTACATGGGCCCAATCCTATCTGACAGCTTTCCAGAACTGGGTTGAATGAAAGCGGAAGTGAAAAGGTTGATGGATATGAGCAAACCAATAAAAAACTTTGAAATTCCAATTATTCCCAGATACAGCGGTAAGAAGCTTATTACGCTACCTCTACCCACTGAGTTCAAGAACCTGAATATAAAGGCGATCCTTAATTCAGGGTTCTTAATTGACTTCAGAAGGCCGATCTCCCTCTTTTTTATTGTGCCCTCGGAAGGGAACGCAAAAATGACTAAAATCAAGGTCAAGAACCCCAGCAAGCTGAGTGAGAGAAATGTATACCTTATTCCTACAGCTTCGGAGATAAACCCTCCAAGAAGAGGACCAAACGCCATACCCAGAAATAGACACCGGCTAAAGGACCCCATGAACTGTCCTTCCAGTCCTTCAGGTGAGATCTCTGCTGTATAGGCCATAGCTACGGGAATGATCATGGCCGAAGTCGTGCCGTGTACCAATCTCACTATAGCGAGCTGCTCGGGTGTTTGAGAGAATATGTAAAGCATGGAAACCAGTGCGTAGAACAGTAGGCCCAGGCTGATGACCAGCTTTCTTCCATAAGTATCGCTAAATTTTCCAGCAAGAGGAAGAAATACGAGCCGGGAAAAGGAATAGGCAGAGAATATAATCCCGATCCACAGGCCACTAGCCCCAAGATCTTCTGCGAATGTGGGTAAAAGGGGGACTATAATTCCCACACCCAGCATTACGATGAAGGCTGAGAGGCAGGTGACAAACAGGCGACTTCTTACCATGAAGTTAAATAAGACACACAATTAAAAATTTTAATCTTTAAAAATTAGGGCAGATGCAGGCAAAAGTAGCTTAATATGAGGGTTCACGTGATTTTCGTAAAGATTTTGGTGAAACAAGGTTCTTTGAAATTTGTTCTAAAGTGATGAGAATAGAAAAGATTAAGTATTAATATATGTTGACCTGTCTTTTTTTAAAATCGTGATAAAGAGGTGTAAAATATGGTTTCCGTTGGACAGGAATTATTGAATGTACCTTTTGGTGAAATGATAAGAGAAATGGCCCTAGCCATTGCAGAGGGTCAGATGGCCCTTGATATGAACTCAGTACAGGTAGCGCAGACGCTAGCTGAGACGAAGCTTGATGCTGGAAGCGTTGTGATGTACATTGAAGAGACTGTTGACGGTGACGGTAATGTCACTGCTACCAGTGTGGTTACAAATGATACGCCGATGTCTCTGCTCTCCTACGGCCTTGAGCCCAGGTTCTATGAGTTCACCGAATCCATTATTGAAGTGAAGATGGCCATCACCATGAAGAGAGAGACCTCAACAGAAATAAAATTCGGTAGTAAGTTCTCCTTATCCAGCACAACTAAAGTAAGCGGGAGCTACAGTTCCGGTTCTCTGGCAAGCTTGCTCTTGGGGAAATTAAAGACAAAAGTAGAGAACACCACCACAGTTGCCTATTCATCTACCTTCGATGCAAAATATAACTCCAAATATTCGTTCAGTGAATCGGGGACGAGTCTGCTCCGCACCACACTAAAGCCTGTACCCCCTCCATCCAGAGCAGTTCCGATCGTGAGAGTCAAAGAGACCACAACTTCATAATTGTAATTTCTTTTATTTTTTGAGGGGCTATTATGACCAACCATAATACGAAGATCATCTCGGATGTGCTGGTGAATCCTCTTTCCAGGGTAATAAGAGAGGTAGGAATATCTATATCCGAAACTCAGGAGGCAATGGATAGGAACTCCATTGATACTCAGCTCGCAATCGAGAATGACGAGATCCTGAGCCAGTACGATATTCAGGCGACCTGGTATCATATTCCTGAAGTCGATCTTGAGCTGAAAGTGGCGTTAACCATGAAATACGAGGAAGAAAAGGACTCAAAGGGAGCAATCCGTGGTTATCGGCCTGTATTGCATGCCGCGCCATTGAATGCGTCATACAAGAACCTGCACGAATATGAGGTGGAAGGGACGAGCGTCATAAAGGCTAAATTCGTTTCAATACCACCCTCCAACCAGTTAACCAGTGAGTGAAATATATGCCCCAAAAGAATGAAATGACTCCAATCGAAAATCTTCGGCGAAGTCTGGACAAACTTAGTACTGCAAGAAAAGTTGACGAAACCAGTCTTTCTGAAATAAAAAAGTCGATTGACGACATTGAAGCAGAGCTACAGCGCAAAAACGCTCAAATAGACGAGCTTACAAATAACCTCAGTAGAATCGTCTCTGAGAAAGCCGTTGTTGAGCAGGAGAAAAATGCCCTATCACCTAGAATTGACCAATTGCTTGAGGAGAAGGCAGAGCTGGAAAAGAGTATACGGATACTTCAGCAACAACGACCTCAAATCTCTTCTGAGAACTTGGTTACCACGTTCAGGCAATCCCTGGACAACATGGCCGGTAAACTGGATGAGCCTGAAGCCAGGGCGAACTACGTTATCAGCAGCATGAATGTTAAGCTCAAGACAAACCTGTCCGTGAAGAACGACACACTCCAGTTCCAGCTACCGAAACCAGATGATATCATCCCCCCTGAAAACCTCAGTACTATCGAGTTCACCATAAAATCATCCCCTAAAGAACTTGACCTCTCTCAATACCTGGAAGTCCCTGACCTCAGGGGGATAGCCCGCGATGAAGCGGAAAATGTGATAACTGATGCGGGCTTCAAACTGGGCACAATTAATGAAAAACCAAGCAACTCACCCCAAGGCTTGGTAATCGATCAACTGCCTTCGGCCAACTCGCTGGCCAACCCCAACACCGCCATCGACATAACCATTTCAAAGATCATGCATGTGGAAACACCCAACTTGGTGGGCCTTGCTGTTGATAGTGCAAGGGAAGTGCTGGAGAACAGCCAGCTTAAAATGGGAGAAGTCACTGAAACCCCATCCAAATCTTCGCCCGGAACTGTTGTTAACCAAAGTATTGAAGCAGGAACCATTGTATTGATCGGTACAGCTGTTGACGTCGAAGTTGCTGCAGAAGAAGAGCTGGGAACACCAGCCCCTGAAGACATGGAGGTTCCAGATGTTACAGGGAAACACATCAATGAAGTTAGAGAAATCCTTAAAAGTAGGGGAATGAGGGTCGAGAGAATCATAAACCGTGCAAGCACCCTGAAAACAGGCATAGTCCTTGATCAAAAACCAAAACCCGGTAAAAAGGCAAAAGAGTCAGTGGAACTGGTGTTGGCGAACCAGGATATTGAAATGATTGAAGGTATTGGACCCGAAAGAAGCTCAAAACTCAAGGATGCCGGTATAAAGACTATACAGGAGCTGGCAAATGCAGATACCGAAGTTGTGGGTGAAGCGGTGGGAGGAAACACAGCAGAAAGAATAGTTTCCATGGCTAAACTCGTTGACAGCACATCCAACCTTGAGGGCCTGGGGATGGACAGGCAATCAGCTGAACTCCTCGTCAAAGCAGGAAACATCTATTCAACTGACGAGTTAAAGAATGCGGACCCGGATAACCTGTATGAATTATGCACAGAAGCGATCGCATCAGGCAAAGTAAAAGTACCCGCAGACTACTTCCTCAAGCAGGAAGACTTTAAGCGATGGGTAGAGCAGGCCAAATAAGAATAAGATGGCTTTTGAAACCTACTTGATCAGCCTTGAGGACAACGCCACTCCTCACGAATTAGAACAGATCCTGAGAACCCTTAACAGGGTAGGAGGTAAGGTGAATATGGCCGCCAAAAAATGCATCATCGCCACTTTCGATAACGCCCACGTTGATCTCGTCAGGAAACAAAGAGGAGTTAAAATCGTGGGAGGCGTTAATTTTAGGGGACGTAAGGTAAGCAAAATAGTGAAAAAAGCTTGATTAAGCATAATCTTTATCTTACCTGTTTTTCATTCATATATCTTGCTCCATTCTTGAGCTCACAGGTTGATGACTTCGATGTTCCAGAACTTGTGGATAGCTTTTTTCAGATTCTTTTCCTCATTTACATTGGACAAGTCTAGTCTTTTATGAAAGGTTTTATCTCGGAACTTGTGGGCGAGATCTTTTTTCTCGAACTCACTCACCATCTTTTGGGATCCGGACAGGGCTATAAAATCGACATCCAGTAGTTCCTCCACTACTTTTTCCACATTATTCAAGTGCTCTTTGACCTCCTCCCCTCTCCCTCTCTGGAATCTATCCTGGCTAAATCCTCCCTTACTGTGTCTGCCCTTTATATCTGATTTAACCAATCGAAAATCCTCTACCTCTTCTCGGTCAAAGGTTGCAACTGCGGACCCGCCTGAGGAGAGGAAAACAAGACATATCTTCTTATCGAATTGAGATAGTAATGGTTCAATCTTGAACTGCTTGGAGAGTAACCACTCATCCCTTTTGATGGGGAGCGGAGGTTTGATCAACATAGTGAACAGTCCCTCCGTATGAATGAGAACCTTACCCGTACCGGACTTGGTTTTCTCCAGCCTCTCAAGCTGTCTGGACCTCAGTTTAAACTGAAGAAAGGCGCTATCTTCAATCTCTCTAATTGAGTGGTCCTTCGGTAGAAAAACTGTAAGCAAATCATCTTCTTCACTTCTTATTGAGTCAATCTTACTTAGTTTGAGTTCAGGATTCTCCCACAGAACGGGTTCTACCTCCTTCAACCCCCAACCCTCATCTTCACTTACAGCCTCATTCCGCAATTCGTTCTTAAGAGACTGGATCTGATCTTCCTGATGATTTATCTTCTCGTGAAGCTCCTGTTTCTCGGATTCTGCTTTCTTCGCTCTCTTCTTATGTTTCTCAAGCTTTTTATCAAGTTCCTCCTTCTCCTCCCTCAACCCTTTTAACTCTCCTTGCAACTCCGCTATCTTCTCCTTCAACCGTACATTCTCCTCCTGATGACCCTTCCCCAAAAGCTTATCAAAACTCATAGAAACACCTTAAAGACCATCTTTTCCAGAAAACCCCTCTTTTTTATCTATACTGTCCATTATCTGAAATTCTGAATAAGTATAATAATGCTTTGGAACCCCCTTTCCAAGATGAAAGACTTTTTTAACCCTTTTTTTAACCAAGACCTGTTCTCACCACTATTTCTTGATCTCCGGTGTTCTACTTGAGTTATGTTGATTTTTGTGGAGAATTTTGAAGAACCTTTCTAATCCTTTACCAACCATTCGGTTGTAACTAAAGAGGCTTTAGGCTGGATAGCTGAGCTCACCACCTGGAACTGTGATATATCATCCATGATTTCTGAGGGGAAGACAAGAGATGTTAAGACCGATAGAAAACCTCTGCAAGAAGATAAGGAGTGGACAGGCAAGAAACCCAATGTCATTACTTCAGATGGATTAAAATCCTATGTGAAGGCGATAAAGAAGGAGTTCGGGGCAGAGATAGAGTTGATATAGGTGGGAGAACTGAGCACGTGAGAGATGCTGCTATAAACAACAGAGAAAAGAACAACAACAAAGTAGAGAGATTAAACGGAACTGTTAGGGATAGAAACAGGGTTCAGAGAGATCTTAAAGACACATCATCCTCAGACATATTTGTTGAGGGGAATAAGATTTACTATAACTTCCTTAGACCTCACATGAGTTTGGATGGTAAGACTCCTGCTGAGGTATGCGGAATCGATTTAAATTTAAGTAGAGAAGGTTGGAGACAACTCATCAAATTAGCTAATAATGGGAGGGGATTATATAATTAAAATATATAAGTATTTATAAATCAATCAATCCAGTATATTTCTTATTTACCTAAAAAATTCCACTTTATATCGCTCTTAAGCCTCGATTTGCATACCGTGATAAGTCTTAGCACATCAAGTCCCATTGCATAAGAACCATTTACCATAACTTTTATATACCGCTATCACTAACCAAATGTTAGTAACTAAAATTGAAATTGAAGTAGAGATGAATGTGAAAGCTGAGGTGATAGCCATGGCACCCAATTCAGATCCAGAAGAAATCCTCAAAGTGCTGGGTAATGAGAGCAGGAGGAAAATACTTAATCTGCTCTCTAAAAAGCCTTGCTATACTAGTGAAATCTCATATTGCTTAAAAATGGCTCCAAAAGTTGTGCAGGATCATCTTGAAAAGCTGGAGAACCTGGGAATAGTAAAGCGATATGAGGAAGGCAGAAGGCGCTATTACACCATCAACCGGAACCTCAGAATCGAAATATCCATCACTCCCCATCGGTTTAACACCAGCATAAACAGCATGCTTGACGAAAGGATGGAAATGATGGATAGAGAAATTGAGGAGATGTTCAAGAACTTCATGAACATTAGAGATGCTCTTAAACCTCCGTCGAACTCCTTGCAGGACGTCTATAGAACTTTACAGGATGTAGAGGAGGTGGAGAGGAGTTTCTCTGAGCTTATGGGTATAATGTCTCATAGATTTGATCAGATGTATGAAGAGCTTCTGGATATGATAGAAGAAGAAATAGAAGATGAACGAGAAAGATTAGTCCTTATGGGGATCGCCAAGGGAGCAAACACCCCTTCAAAGATCCTGGAAGAGTTCGGAATGTCCTACGATGATGTGAGTGAATCTTTGAGGAATTTAAAGAAAAAAGGACTGGTTGAGGAAGAAGAAGATGACGAGATTATTTGGAAGATTAGATGTTAATAAAAAAGTTTGAGAGGTGATGAATGTATGGCTGAAGATAACAAAATAGGTTTGAGAGTAAAAGAAGCTTACTATCGTGATGTAGGTAGAGGTATTGCTCGAACTGATCCAGAAGTGATTGAACAGCTGGAATTGAAGAGTGGCGATATCATAGAGATCACAGGCAAGGGAAAGACGAGTGTGCCGGGTATAGTGTGGCCTGGCTACCCTGAAGACAGAGGAAGTGGAGTTATCAGGATCGATGGAAACCTCAGGACCAATGCTGGTGTAGGAATAGATGATAAAGTAACCATAAAGAAGAGCAGCGGTAAAGATGCAGAAAAGATTACTTTCGCTCCCACAGAACCAGTGAGGCTGATGGGTGGTGAGAGCTATCTACTGAGACTTCTGGAGGGCAGGCCAATAAAGAGAGGCCAGAAGATAAGGGTAGAAGTGTTTGGACATACTCTGGCGTTCCAGGTAACTGGGACCAAGCCATCCGGGATAGTGAGAGTTACTAAAAATACGAGTATAGAGTTAAAGGAGAAGCCTGCAGAACAGGTTGAAAGAGCAGTCCCTGACATATCTTATGAAGATATAGGTGGTCTGAGAAGAGAAGTAGGTCTTATAAGAGAAATGATCGAGCTACCCTTAAAGCACCCAGAGCTGTTCCACAGGTTGGGTATAGATCCGCCTAAAGGAGTTCTGTTGCAGGGGCCGCCCGGTACAGGTAAGACCCTGATCGCCAAGGCCGTGGCGAACGAAGTTGACGCTCATTATATCTCCTTGAGTGGGCCAGAGATCATGAGCAAGTACTATGGTGAATCAGAGCAAAAGTTGAGGGAAATATTTGATGAGGCAAAAGAAAACACTCCTGCTGTAGTCTTTATTGACGAAATAGATTCTATAGCCCCCAAGAGAGAAGAAGTATCTGGTGAAGTGGAGAGAAGAGTCGTTGCGCAGCTCTTGTCCCTGATGGATGGCCTTGAAGCCAGGGGAGATGTAGTTGTAATTGCCGCAACAAACAGGGTTGAAGCATTAGATCCAGCATTAAGGAGGCCAGGCAGGTTTGACAGAGAAATTGAAATTGGAGTGCCTGATGGCGAGGGAAGAAGAGAAATTCTGGAGATACATACCAGAGGAATGCCGCTGGCGGAAGCAGTAGACGTTAACAAGTTTGCCGATTTAACCCTGGGCTTCGTGGGTGCCGATCTGGAGGCCCTGGCCAAAGAAGCAGCAATGCATGCCTTGAGAAGAGTTATTCCCGAGATAGACATTGAGGAAGAGGAACTACCAGATGAAGCCCTGGATAGCCTGCAGGTAACTGAAGAAGACTTTATGGAGGCCTTAAGAAATGTAGAACCATCTGCAATGAGAGAGGTACTGGTTGAAGTACCTAATGTCAGGTGGACAGACGTTGGTGGTCTCGAAAAGGCAAAACAGGAGATGCAGGAGTCTGTAGAGTGGCCGGTCAAGTATCCCGAAGTGTTCTCTACTGTACATGTCCATCCGTCGAAGGGTATAATGCTCTATGGCCCGCCCGGAACCGGTAAGACCTTGATAGCCAAGGCCGTAGCAAATGAGAGTAACGCCAACTTCATAAGCGTGAAAGGACCCGAATTAATTAGCAAGTGGGTCGGAGAAAGCGAAAAGCACGTCAGAGAGATGTTCAAGAAAGCCAGACAGGTAGCGCCCACAGTGCTCTTCTTTGACGAGGTAGACAGCCTGGCACCGAGAAGAGGTGGGCACGGCGACTCCCACGTATCGGAAAGAGTAGTGAGTCAACTACTGACAGAGCTGGATGGTCTGGAAGAGCTCAATGATGTTATCGTTGTAGCTGCCACCAACAGACCGGACATGGTAGATCCAGCTCTACTGAGACCGGGTAGGATTGAGAGGCACGTCTACATACAGCCACCCGGGAAGGACGAAAGAAAGACCATATTCCAGATACATCTGCGCGGAAAGCCCTACGAGCTGAATCTTGAAGAGCTGGCAGAGAAGTCTGAGGGTTATACTGGAGCTGACATTGAAGCAGTATGTAGAGAGTCAGCTATGCTGGCAATAAGAGAAAAGATAAAACCAGAGATGACAAGAGAAGAGGCCAAGGAAATAGCACCTCAGATAAAGATAGAGAACAGACACATTGACGATGCAATGAATAAGATAAAGCCCAGCTTCACCAAAGAAGACATAAAAAAGTATGAAGAAATGGTAGAAGGCTCCCAAAGGATGTACGCGTAACGCGTAAGGTAAAATCACCTAAGGTGGCCCAAAGAGAAAGATCGGGTCACCTTCATTATTTAAACCAAACAAGGAGGTGATAGGTTTATGCCGTGGAGAAGAAGGAGAAGAGAATGGGATGATCTGTTTGAAAATATCTTTGGAAGAGAGTTTGAGTATTTCGATGAAATAGCTGAGAAAATGTTCAAGGACCTTGACGAGTTATTCAGGAGCTCTATGAGAGGACAAGGTTCTGGCTTTGATAAACCTTTCGTCAAGGGATTCTCCGTCAAAATGGGTCCAGAAGGAAAGCCGGAGATCAAGGAATTCGGGAGCAAGACCAACGTAGCCCGTGAAGCTGAACCAGGAGAAGAAAGCTCTGAGGAGCGCAGACCTTTAATTGATGTGATGAAGGGTGATGAGGAAGTTAACGTGATCGCAGAGATGCCCGGGATTAACAAAGAAGACATCGATATCAATGCTTCAGAGACTTCAGTGGACATCAAGGCGGAAGGAACGACCAGAAGATATTCAGAAAGCGTGGACCTGGGATGTGAAGTAATACCGGACTCCGCAAAGGCCAGATACAATAACGGAGTACTGGAGATCGTATTCAAGAGAAAAGAGCCCAAGAAGGAGCACAGGAAAAAAGTGGATATAGAATAACCTATTTTTCTTTTTGTTTAACTTTGCTATATTTTTTGTTTACCTCTCCTCTTTTCACGAGTTTTTACTAAAACTACTAAAACTGTTTTCTCATGAACCCGCTCAGCTCATCGCCGATCTCCAGGATCCAATCTATTTTACCGGGCTTGAAATCTTCGCTACCCTCTTCTATTATTTTTATAATCACTTCGGCGACTTCTTCTGGGCTTCTCTGGGAAACATCCACCTCATAAACGTTTTTGTGGGACAAAGCTTCCATCAAGATACTGTCGGTAATTTCTGCCTCGATGTTCTCCAGGACTTTTGCATCTTCCCAGCCCTTCTGGGCTAACCGCTCTTTCAATATTTTGGGGTTGCACCGGAGGACAATTACCATGTCCGGATTTAGCTGATGGGAAAGATGTCCTTCCAGAACGTAAAATCTGCTTCTGTCGATTTTGGAGGATAGAGTATCGGTATCTACAACCCTTGAGCCCATTTCCTCACCGACAATAGTATCGTATCTCTCTGCCACCTCACTGACAGATTTAACGGGGTAACCCTTATCGTTCAGAATGTCGGCTACTGTACTTTTCCCCACACCCGGTGTACCAGTAAGAGCAACTATCATAAAACACCCTCCATTGCATTGAGTAACATATCATTTTCATCTTCTTTCCCCACACTTATTCTGGCGTGGTATTCATTACATCCTTTTATGGAAGAGCAATCTCTTATTATTACCCCCTTTCCCAGTAATTCCTCGAAAAGGATAGAGCTCTCGATCGGAAGCTCTACAAAGACAAAGTTTGATTCAGATGGGTATACCTTAACTCCCAACTCTCTTAACCTCTCGGTTATCCTGTTTCTTTCACTGATGGTTTTATCCACCACCATCTGAAGATACTGCATATCGTCCAGAGCGGCCATTGCAGCCATTTGAGCTGGAGTAGAGAAAGGAAAGGGAGTAGAAACCCTGTAAAAATACTCCTTTAGCTGTTGGGGGATGACAGCGTATCCCAACCTCAAGTTCGCCATACCGAAAGCTTTGGAAAATGTCCTGCCGATCACCACATTTTCATACTCGGATAGAGGAATCATATTCTTACTTGAAAACTCTGCGTAAGCCTCATCAATAAATATTAGGGCATTGGTGCTCTCCGCCAAACCCCTTATCTCATCATAATCCTCGATGTTGCCTGTGGGGTTATTGGGGGAGCAGATCATAATAAGCTTGGTTCTACTGTTGATGGATTCCTTCACCTTTTCAAAGTCAATAGAAAAATCATCTCTCCGCTGGAGTCGGATCTCCTTTCCGTTACTGATGGAAACCAGTATGGGGTAATACAGGAAGGAAGGGACAGAGTTAATGATCTCATCACCTTCAGCAACCACCAGCTTGAATATGTTCTCCAGAATTCCGTCAATACCTGCCCCCAGAACAATTTGGTTTATGTTAACACCTAGATATTCAGATATCTTCTCCTTCAGCTCTGGTGGGTCCCGCCGGGGATACATATGCAGCTGATCAAACCTCTTAAAAGCCTTAATCGCTTCAGGGCTTGCCCCATAGGGGTTCTCATTTGATGCCAGCTTAACTATTCTATCCAGATTATACTCTTTTTTCACTTCCTCTACTGTCTTTCCTGCTTTGTATCCCTCGATCTTGGTTATTGGCTCTCTAATTATCATCTTTCCAGCCTGATCTCTATTTTGCTCCAATTATCAACCCCTCTGAGGGTGGAAACTAAAGCTTCTATAACGCTGGTAAAAACACTCTGTACGTAATCGTTCATGGGAACCTTTTTTCCATCTACCAGGAGTTCTATCATGGTTTAAGCTGGTAGCTCTCATATATAAAAAATGTGAAGTTTTTCCACTGTAATGAGCCCAGCCTTCAGGAATCACAGAAGAAAGGCTCACGAAGACTCACTGCTTCGTTGACAGCGTTTACCAGCTCACCTCCACTCAACCCCTTTATATCTATGAGGTTATCGTCCTTGAGCAGACACGGTTTGATCTTCCCATCCGATGTCACCCGAATGCGGTTGCAGTGCTGACAGAACTCCGAGTTGTAAAGGGGTTTTACGAACTCCACCACAGACTTGCCAATGGCGTACTGTCTTCTCTTGTGCATATCTCTAACCACCACTGCTTCAGCCATTCCCGCATACTGTTTCTCAATTGGAGAAATATCATAATAGTATTCTTCCATACCGGGCAACATCAAATTCTCTATGACCTGTAGTATCACATTTATTCCATCCTGATTGAACTGGGAAGTGAAGTCCAGCATCTCACCTACTTCACTCTCGTTTATACCCTTTAGAATAAGCATATTTATCTTCACAGGCCTCAAATCAGCCTCATCAGCCGCATATAAGGCATCAATCACTTTATCCAAATCCCCTCCTGTAACCCTTCTGTACTTCTGTGCGTCCAGGGTGTCCATGCTGATATTAACCCTGCTCAACCCCACTTCTGAGAGCTCATGGGCCTTCTTGGCCAGCAGCATACCATTGGTGGTCATAGAAACCTCTTTGAAAGGAGGCATGGACTGTATTATCTCGTATATATCTTTTCTCAACAGGGGCTCGCCACCGGTGATTTTCACCTTCTTAATTCCCAAATCGTAGAATACATCACATATCTTTTTTATATCCTCAACCCCCATCTCACTCCGAGCTCTCTGAGTAGAGCCTTGAGGAGAGCTCTCACCCTCCCTATGACAGTAAAAACATTTCAAATCACATCTGGGGGTGATGGCAATCCTCAGGTTGGTAACCTTTCTCCCAAATCTATCTGTGAGCATATCTCCTCCACTTTCTTCACGTCTTCGGGAGTGTTTATGTTGACGAAAGAGATGAGATATTCATCATAATCCTTCAATCTCTCCACAGGATACAGATTAACTCTATCCAGGTGGAGGGCATTAAGTATTTTCTTATCTCCTCTTTTCAGGTTTCTCTCAATCCTATCCATAATATTGTAACTGTAACATGCCAGGAGTGGCTCGGTTTTTCCATCTTCCCACACAGGTATTAATGCCTCTGAGGAACCTTCATGGAACTCTGCCATCAAGTGCTCAACCACTTCTCTTCTCACCAAAGGCATGTCCACACCTACTATCAGGGTAGCCTCTTTAAAGTGTTTTAAAGCTGCGTGTATACCCCCCAGCGGACCCGCTCTCTCAAACTCATCTTCTATTACTTTGGCGTATCTGGCGTAATACTCCTGCTCTTTTTTATCTCTGCACACTATTACAGTATCAAAACCCTTTAGAGTACTCATGAGCCGTTCTATTAGGGTTAAACCTCTGATCTTCACCAGACCTTTATCTATTCCTCCCAGTCTGGAGCCTGAGCCACCTGCGAGTACAGCCACTTTGTCCACCATTGTGGGTTGGTAAGGACATATTTAATATTGTCTTTTATGGTTGTGTTTACAAATAAAAGATACTATACTGGAATCGACTAAAATCCATTTAAGAAAGTATAAACCTCTTTTTAACCTTCAAGACTGAATGGTTTATAGGATTGATAATTTTAACAGGATAAACATAAGTACAGGGAGGAGCATTATAGTGTATATCCTGCTGAGTTGTGATTGTGAGAGGTAGTATGGTATGGGAATAATCATAAACGAGCTAAGGGCCTACTACGATACCATCAGGCGGTTAAACGAAGAAGGATTTATAAAAACTGAAGCAGGTTACTTGCTATCCTTTCTAACTGATGGAATAGGTGTCTATCTTGTAACTGAGGACGTCAGAGTCTTTATGCGATTTAAAGAAAGGATTTTTAGAGAAGAGCTGCACGTGTTGAATCGAGATGGAAAAATACCCAAGAATTATAGAGAGCTGGATAAAGCTCCCGCTGAAGTACTGGAAAAGATGAAAGAGATAGATTTTGAACTTGCTATTGCTTTAGGGCTTTTGTGTTAGTTTAACCTCTCTCAAAGACTTTTTGAGTAGAGTATTATCATGTTCTGGCCAATTAAGGCTATCTCTAGACATCACTTGAGCTTGAGCCGGGGTTACAGAATATATTTAATCTATCTCTCATCTTTAGAGTTTGATGGTTCTAGAAGAGCTATCCGAAATAAGGGATAAGGATATACCCTATTCAAGAGTACTCAGCTCAATGTGTACAGTTCCTCATCCTATCGCCGTGGAAGCTCACAAAATGTTTCTGGAAACCAATCTGGGTGACCCAGGAATATTTTTGGGAACTGTAGAGCTGGAAGAGAAGCTTATCTCTATTTTGGGTGACATTCTTCATAACCCTAATGCCAGCGGCTATATTTGCTCTGGGGGTACTGAAGCGAATATTCAGGCAATAAGAGCTGCCAAGAACATAAACAAGGGGAAGCATATTATTGTTCCCCGTTCCGCCCACTTTTCGTTCGAAAAAGTTGCCAACATGCTGGGGCTGGAAATCAGGAAGGCTAAACTGAACGAACGGTTTGAGGTAGACACCTCTCACGTGGAAAAACTCCTAGACCAGGATACTGCCTCAATAGTCGGTGTGGCAGGGACTACGGAGATGGGACAAATAGATCCCATTGAAGACCTATCGGACATTGCTGTGGAAAAAGGTGTTCCCTTACACGTGGATGCGGCGTTTGGAGGTTTGATCATCCCCTTCATGGATCAGGCAATTCCTTTTGATTTTCAACTGAAAGGAGTCACATCTATAACCATAGATCCTCACAAAATGGGTATGGCAACCATCCCCTCTGGAGGCATTTTTTTCAGGGATGAAAGCTACATTAACGCTCTGGCCATAGAGACTCCCTACCTGACCTCTCAAAGACAGATAACTTTGACCGGGACCAGGCCGGGAACAGGTGTCGCCTCTGCATACGCTGTTCTGAAACATTTGGGAAAGGAAGGGATGAAGGATTTGGTAGAAAAGTGCCTCCACACTACCAGACTACTGGTCAAGGAGATGAAACAATTGGGATTTGAGCCGATTATAGATCCTCCCATGAATGTCGCTTGTTTTGGAACAGAAAATTGCGAGAAGATAAAGGAGGAACTCTACAAAAAGAGGTGGATAGTATCCACCATAAGGGAGCCCAGAGCTATCCGACTAATTGTTATGCCTCACGTGGACGAGGAAACCATCGAGAGCTTTATCTCCGACCTAAAAATAATATTAAAGAGAGTATAGCCTATGAAGCTGAATAAACAATCACTCCAGCAGCTTTAGCGCCTCCTCTGCACTGGCGTACTCGTGGACTACCATGGAGATCGCTTTGGTCATCTTTATGGGGTTTTTTGCTTGAAATACGTTTCTTCCGATGGCAACGCCTCTTGCTCCTCCTGTAATGGCCATTTCTACCATTTTGAGGATCTCATTCTCGCTCCCCATCTTGGGCCCCCCTGCTACCACAACTGGTATTGGACAGCCCTCGACAACCTTTTTGAAACTCTCCACGCTTCCTGTGAAGTTGGTCTTAATAATGTCCGCGCCCAATTCTGCTCCTGCCCTGGCAGCATGGGCCACAGCTTTCTCGTCGAACTGGTCCACAGCATCGCCCCGGGGATACATCATGGCCAGCAAGGGTATTCCCCATTCGTTACATATTTTGCTCACTTCTCCCAGGTGTCTTAGTTGCTCTGCCTCAGTTTTGCTTCCCAGGTTTATGTGCAGGCTTATGGCATCGGCACCCAGCTTTATAGCTTCCTCAACGGTACATATGGGAACTTTCTCATTGGGGTCCGGACTGAGAGCAGTTGAACCACTGAGATGTACGATGAGTCCCACATCCTTACCGTATCCTCTATGTCCGAACTGGATTACTCCTTTATGCTCTACAACTGCATTTGCTCCGCCTTCTGCTACGGCGTTGATTGTTTCTGGCATGTTTACAATACCTTCAATGGGTCCTACGGTAAGTCCGTGGTCCATAGGCACAATTACTGTATTTCCGCTTTTCCTGTCGATTATCCTCTCGATCCTGATCTTTTTACCAATTTCACTCATATGCTACTATGTGACAATGTAGCAAAATTTAAATCTTTTGGCTCTGTGCATCGAAAGTTTTAAAAATAGGGCAGGAGAAGAATTATTTGCCACTTAGTAATGGCTCTTTTAAAAAAATAACTAATGAAGTGATTAAAAATGATGCAGCAGGATAAGGAGTATAAAGGAACAACAACGGTCGGTTTGGTATGTAAAGATGGCCTTGTTATGGCCAGTGAAAGACGTGCTACCATGGGAAATTTCGTAGCAAGCAGAAGAGCCAAGAAAATTTATCAAATCTCAGATAAAGTTGGTCTGACAACTGCGGGAAGTGTGGGCGATGCACAATTCCTTACCAGGCTGATGAAAGTTGAAACCTATCTCTATAATATTAGAAAGGAACAGGAACCCACAGTCAAATCAATAGCAACTATGGTTTCCAATCTCCTCAACTCTACAAGATTTTTCCCCTACCTCGTTCAGTTAATAATTGGTGGCGTAGATGAGAACGGCCCTACCGTATTTTCCCTTGACCCTGTAGGTGGAGCGATTGAGGAAGAGGATATTGTAGCTACAGGTTCAGGAAGCATGACAGCTTATGGTGTTCTGGAAGACCGCTACGCATC
Organism: uncultured archaeon; assembly: GCA_964596255.1. Classification (GTDB taxonomy): domain Archaea; phylum Halobacteriota; class Archaeoglobi; order Archaeoglobales; family Archaeoglobaceae; genus JdFR-22. The sequence goes on along the minus strand of CAZQTT010000006.1, from coordinate 6,107 downwards.
CGATTTGACCGTTGAGCAGGGTGTAGAACTGGTGATCAGAGCGGTGACAGCTGCAATGAAAAGGGACAGCGCCTCTGGCGATGGAATTGATGTAGTAAAAATCACCAAGGATGGTTTCTATCAGTTATCGGACGATGAGGTTCAAGAGGTAGCTAATAAGTTTAAAAAATAATTAATATTATATTTTTTATTATCTATATTTACCATCTGACACTGTATTAAAAAGCAATTGATTGGTAGAAAATGACACAAAACTCGTACTTAAAAGAATTGAAAGAAAAGGTTATAGAATCTATTCCTTCGGGAGTAAATGTAAAGGATGTTGAATTTGAAGGTCCTGTACTGGTTATTTATGTTGATAACCCTCAGGAGCTCGCTGAGGTAGATATTGTTAAAAAGCTCGCCAAGGATTTGAGAAAGAGGATAATAATCCGGCCCGATCCCCGACACCTTTCACCCCCAGAAGAATCCAAGGAAATAATCAGGAACACCGTTCCCGAAGATGCCCAGATCACAACTTTCTTTTTTGATGAAGAAAATGGCGAAGTCATAATTGAGGCAGAGAAGCCAGGAGTGGTCATAGGTAAGCAGGGGACCACACTCCGGGAAATAATGAAAAAAGTAGGGTGGAGTCCTAGAGTAGTTCGAACCCCACCTATAAGGTCGAAAACCGTTTATAACATCCGCCAATTCCTCCAAAACTCTAAAGAAGAAAGAAGAGAAATTTTAAAGAGAATCGGAGAAAAGATACACCGGGGAGGAAAGACATACGAGGACAGGTGGGTAAGGGTTACATTTCTGGGGGGCTCAAGAGAAGTGGGCAGAAGTTGTTATCTATTGCAGACACCTGAAAGCAAAATCCTCATTGATTGTGGTGTCAATGTGAGCAATATGCAGCAATCACCCTACATTTACCTTCCTGAAGCACAACCCCTCGATTCAATTGATGCGGTGGTGGTCACTCATGCACATCTGGACCACTGCGGCATGATACCCATCCTCTACAAATACGGTTACAAGGGCCCCATATACCTTACAGCCCCTACCAGAGACCTGATGCTCCTGCTTCAACTGGACTTTATTGAGGTGGCCGCCAGAGAAGGTTCACCCACACCTTACGAATCATCTTATATCAGAGAGGCATTAAAACATACTATAACCCTGGACTATGGAGTAGTTACGGATATAAGTCCTGACGTGAGACTGACATTTTACAACGCGGGACACATTCTGGGCTCTGCAATAGCTCACTTCCACATCGGTGAAGGCCTATACAATATTGCCTTTACTGGGGACTATAAATTTGGAAAATCGAGGCTGTTCGATAAGGCAGAGACCAACTTCCCTCGACTGGAGGCCATTATAACTGAAGCCACATATGGAGGAAGCAATGACCACCAACCCTCCAGAAAGGAGGCCGAGGACAAACTTACTAAAGTTATTGTCGATACCATAAACAAGGGCGGTAGAGTTCTCATCCCTACCTTTGCTGTGGGAAGAAGTCAGGAAGTGATGATAGCTCTGGAGGACGCCATCAGAAGAGAAAGGATAGAGAAGGTTCCAGTTTATCTGGATGGAATGATCTACGAGGCTACCGCCATACACACCGCCTATCCGGAGTATCTCCACGCCAAATTGAGAGACATGATATTCCATCACGGACTTAATCCATTCATAAGCGACAATTTCGTCAAGGTAGATTCCACTACCAAACGCCAGCAGATTATAGACGAAGCAGAACCCTCTATTATTCTGGCCACATCAGGTATGCTCAACGGTGGTCCAGTAATGGAGTATCTCAAGGCATTTTCGAGTGATGAGCGGAATACCATGGTTTTCGTGGGATATCAGGCCGAAGGAACCCTGGGCAGAAGGATACAAAAGGGCTGGAGAGAGATACCTTTCCCCACCAATGGGAAGAGAGAGGTGGTGGAGATAAAAATGAATGTAGAAACTGTGGATGGGTTCTCAGGGCACTCGGATAGAAAACAATTGATGAACTATATAAAGGCTTTAAACACCAAGCCGGATAAGGTTATAACCATTCATGGGGATGAAAACAAGTGTGTGGACCTCGCTTCCAGTCTTTACAAAGCCTATCGAATAGAAACCAGAGCGCCAATGAACATTGAGACCATCAGATTCGCATGAGCATGATCCTCAGTATCCTGGGTAATTCCGATTCGGGAAAGACCACCCTGATTACCGGGATTGTTCCTGTTCTCAAAGAGAAGGGCTTCAAGGTTGTAGTTGTAAAACATACCATTAGAGATATTGAAATTGATACCGAAGGAAAGGACTCCTGGAAGATAACTCGTAGGGCAGATACGGTGGTAGCATCGCCCCAGAAAATGGTGTTCGTCAAGGAAGAGGAAGATGATATCAACACCATCAGTGAAAAATACCTCCAGGAATATGATCTGATCATAACAGAAGGTTTTAACCGGGCTGAAAAGGATAGGATAGTAGTAATAAACCGACCTGAAGAGCTTGAGCGGTTCAAGCGCGGCAATATAAAGGCAGTGGTATGCGATAAGCAGTTGGAAGGCTACAAGTGCTTCAAACCTCATGAGGTAGAAAAAATAGCCGAGTTTATTGCATCTCTGTGGAAGGATAACCCTCAGGATCAACAGAAACCCGTTGAAAGCCAAGCCTTTTAATTCTGCTGGTAACAACACCCTCAATTTCGAAGAGATCAGCCAACTTGTTTTGGGCAACCTGTATAACCACCCTGTTATCGGAAACTCTGACCCTGACGAGTCTGAACCCGTATTCCTTTAATATCTCTTCAGCCTGTTCAACCCTCTTCAGCTCTTCTTCAGTGATCTTGCCGTTTAGTCTGGTGGCCAGACATGAATTGGACGGTTTTTTCCAGTTTGGCAGGCCATACTCTTTAGCACCATTTATTATTTCTTCTTTGGTCAGGTTTTTCAAGGGGCTGACGACCCCCATCTCTTCAACAGCTCTCAAGCCCGGTCTGTCTTCTCTGAGGTCATCAGCATTTGTAGCCTCTATAACTGTCCTATCTCCGGCAAATTCTTTTATGGCCGACAGTATTATCTTTTTGCAGTGGTAGCATCTCTCAGAAGTATTCTCTATAAATTTATCATAGCTTAGAAGGTCCAATTCAATGACCCTATGGTTAAAACCTAACTGCTTGGCGATACCCACAGCAGCCTGTATCTCACTACTCGCAACGACCTGAGAGTCAACGGTAACTCCAATATAATCTACACCGGTAACTTTGCACAAGTAGGTTAACAGGGTAGAATCTACGCCTCCACTGTAGGCCACTGCTACTTTACCCAGTCTCCTCAGATCTTCCTTTATCTCTCCTATGTCCACATGGAGAAATAGTCAACAATCTCTTTAATTTTTCCTCCCTGATGACCATTAAAAAGAACCATGGTTTATGAGAGTGTGCAGCCCAATTGGATTTATACGATGCTTAGAGAAAAAGAAAGTAGGAGGTAAGGGGGGAAGAAGAGATAAGGGCTTGCATTTTCACCTAACAAGTTATTTAAAATAGAATTTGGAAAAGAAGGAGTTGAACTTATGGCAATTGGGGGAGAATAGTGGTGGTCTATATTATTTTATTTTGAATTTTGAAGAATGTAAGAACTGGACAGATTGAGTGCTATTTTTGACATTTTAGCTTAAGTAGAACAACTACACCATTAGGTTTATTGTTCTCAATCCTTATTTCTCCGCCGTATCTTTCTATGGTTTTTTTGACGATATATAGTCCTAAGCCTGACCCGCCGTTACCGCTGAATCCCTCGTTAAATACTTCTTCTTTCTTTTTTTCTGGTATGCCTTTACCGTTATCCGCTATTTTTATCCAGCACTCCTCGCCTTCATTCTCTATCTTTATGTTTATGTGGTTTGCTTGTCCGTGGTTTATGGCGTTGGTTATGATGTTGTCTATTACGGAGGTGAAAACCTCGTCTGCAATCACTGTACAATCCCCGTTCACTTCAGCACTAATCTGTTGGTTTTTCATTACTTCTTCTATAACTTCTCTGGCACTATAAGGCTCCAGGCTATCGCCGGAGGGTATGAGGGATTCCAGTCTCTTCATTTTTTTGATTAGGTTTATGCTATCGTCAATGGAATTATAAGCGTTATGCAACAATTTTTTGTCTTCCAGTTCTTCGTACATCTCCATTGAGTTTCTTACCACTGTTAAGTCATTGAGTATGTCATGTCTCAAGGTCTTATTCAGTAACTTTAAGACTTCGTTAAGCTGATTGACTCTGTCTTCCATCTTTCTTCGCTCAGTGATATCGAGAGAGACCTCAACCACACCCGTTATGTATCCATCTTCATCTTTAACTGGATTGCCCTGGATTAGCCACACTCTTCCGTCAGGAGACTTTATCTCTCCTTCGTGGGTCTCCCCAGTTACTAAAGCCTTATCAACTGGGCAGTGTTCACAGGGTTTGTTGCGGTGGTGCCAGATCTCATAACAGTAACGTCCTTTAAGGTTCTCTGGGGTTTCTCCCGCGGAGTGTGCGGCAGCATTGTTCGCCCACACCACTCTATGGCGTCTGTCCTGGTGGACGATTAGCTCTGAAGTACTGCCTAACACCATCGCCATCTCTTTCTCCGACTCCTTCAACCTCTTCTCTGCCTTCTTGCGCTTGCCTATGTCTCTGATAACTCCTTGAACACCGATAACGTCTCCTGTTGAATCCTTTAGGAAACTGGCTTTCAGCTCACCCCACGTTGTGGAGCCATCCTTACAAACATACTCATACTCCATAGGAGGCACATCCACATCCTCACCCCTCATCGCCAAAGCCAAGTACTCTTGGAGAGATTCCATCCCCTGCTCATATGAGGCTGAGGTCATGAAATCTTTGGCGTTCATATTTAAAGCTTCCTCAACACTATAACCAGTGAGAGCCTCAATGGATGGGCTCACATAAACAATATTCTGATTCGTATCCTGAATAAAGACAACGTCAGTGCTCTTCTCCAGAATTAACTGATACAAATTATCTTTCTCAAGAAAATCCTTAATACTTTCTTTATATTCCAATCCATTACTCTTGGTAGCAAGTCTCACTGCAATAATTTAATAAAATTTGAATATTCAAACTTTTGGATTTTATCATGGTCATGAAAATAATAAAAACTGAAAACTTGAAAAACCAAGCAGTCACATTGAGTGACAATGACTCTCCCAAGACGGGGGGGAGACAGTATAGAGAATAAGATAGTTCCAATTTTTATAGATTCATACTCAAAACTACTTTTCCCTGAGGTAGATGTTATGATTCCCTTCTTTGCATAATATCTTTAATATGTGGGATATTAATCTCTGTTAATGGAGATAGCCCTGTTGCAGCAGATCATCATTATATTTGGTTTGTCGGTTGTGGTAGTGTATACCTTCAACCAATTGAAGTTACCAACTATTGTGGGATTTATTCTTACAGGTGTTCTGGTGGGTCCTCATGGACTGGAATTAATAAAGATGACTCAGGTGGAAAGTCTGGCTGAGTTAGGCGTAATTTTGCTTTTGTTCACCATCGGCATCGAGTTCTCTCTGGAGAAATTGTCCAGTATGAAGAAGAACGTCCTTTTGGGGGGAGCTTTTCAGGTAATAGTTACTATTCTGGCTGGATTTGCTATAGCTCAATACCTGGGAAGGCCTGTAGGCGAATCCGTATTCATAGGTTTTCTTTTATCACTGAGCAGCACGGCGATCGTCCTCAAGACATTTCAGGAAAGAGCAGAAGTGGAGACTCCACATGGTCATGTTAGTCTGGGGATCCTCATATTTCAGGACGTAGCTATTGTATTGATGATACTTTTCACCCCCATGCTCACTGGTGAGGTGGATAACCTTGGCTATACTATGTTGCAGCTTCTTGCCAAGGGGATGGGGATTATTTTACTGGTCATAATAAGTGCCAGATGGGTTGTTCCCTTCATACTGTACCAAATAGCCAAGACGAGGAGCCGGGAACTCTTTTTATTGACTATCGTTGTGATAGGATTATCTATTGCATGGATCACTTCCAGTGTTGGACTTTCACTGGCTCTGGGAGCTTTTCTGGCAGGTCTGATAATCTCGGAATCGGAGTACAGTCACCAGG
>CAZQTT010000005.1:0-53793 GCA_964596255.1 uncultured archaeon | reverse complement strand
AACTAAGCATCTGAGCAACCACAAACCTCTTAATATCCAAATCACCCAAATTGCTTAAATCCACGATATTGATCTGCTCCGGATGAATCAATAACTGAACACTCCTGTACCTCTCCACCTCCAGGAGATCATCCATCTGTAACAGGTGTAAAAACCGGTTCACCTGCAACAAGATGTTGTTATAGTAAGGATCCTCCTCAAACCTCACCATCTCGTTCTCAATAGCCTGCTTTAAATGGTGAATGTCCAGCTTATTCTCTCTTCTCTGCCAGATCCTCTCCAGAACCATGCCAGCAACCGAGGAAGAGATTCGCTTCCCAAAATACTCAGTTAACTTATCAAAATCCATCTCACCCAAAGGCAACTTCAAAGAATCATTCTCACCCAAGGGCACCAACCTCTTCTGCGGCGACCTACAATTCCTTGGCGGGGACAACCTCAACCTCTCTATACCCGTCTCCTTAACCTGCCCAAGGGTGGCGGTCCTGTTAAAATCCAGGTCACCACTCTTCTCCTGGAAAACAAGGATAGGGTTATGAGAGGTCCTATAATAAGCCTGAATAACATTACGCATTAAGTTGGTCTTCCCCATTCCCTTGCCAGCTACAACCAGTATCACCTTACCCTTCTCAGTGGAGTAGGCTTTGGGGTTGAAGTAGTGGGACTGCATCCAGGGAGTCCTATTACCCACCTTATACCCAACTTTGACCGCTGATTCACTGCCTCTATGAACCAACCTCAATGGGATATACCTATCCTGGTTTCTAACCGGTATGTTCAGCCGACCTGTCTCACACCTCAACAACAATATTCTCACACCCCAATACGAAGGGGCCGTACGGCCCCTACCTCGGCCCATACTTCGGCCCCTATTAACCATATTTCGGCCCTTATTTCGGCCCCTATCAACCATATTTCGGCCCTTATTTCGGCCCCTATCAACCATATTTCGGCCCATACTTCGGCCCTTATCAACCATATTTCGGCCCTTATTTCGGCCCTTCAACGCTATAATTTTTCCTCAAGAACCCCCTCTATAACCTCGTCCAGTTTACGCTGAAAAACCTCAACAAAGCTGAAGACCGAGTGGTTTAGGTATACGAACTTTCTGTCACCGAGATTCATAACCTTGATCACACCATGATCCTCTAACGCATCCTCCACACCTTGGCCTGTGGTTTTTTTCATGTTAAGGTTACTTCTGACGTCAATTGCCTGACAAAACCCGCCCTTATCCTTCAATATCTTCAAATAATTCTTCTGATTCTCATTTAGATTACTATAGTTTAACACTGCAACCAACCAATCACCAACAGGTTCCACATCCCTCTGATCTTCCAATTTAGCAGCTTCATGAAATTGCTCACGATTCTTTTCTTCATCTTCTCTACCACCATATTCTTCACTTAGCTCACTTCGAAACTCTTCATCATCTTCCTCTTCATCATCTTCTGCGTCTTCACTCGCTACTACCTTCCGCAATTTCTCTTCGTCTTCCTTCATTTTTCTTTCATCTTCTTTGGCGACCTTGTCCTGCTCGATTTTGGCCAGTAAGCTGATGGTTTCGTTGTCTATCTGGTCCTGTATGTCCACAAACCGTTCAGTTTCCTCAACGATAGTGTTCATGTTAGGGAACTCCTTACCCTCTTCCTCCAGCAGTCTGGTGAGCACTTTGTTCCTGTAAAGCAGCATCTGACCAATCCTATCCTTATAGTCTGCAACTTTAACCATGGTATCACCTAAGCTAAGCGTATTCTTCGCCTCCCTCCACTCTGCTGTCCATGTTCTTTAGCTTGTTATGAGCTCTTTTAATCCTGTCCTCCTTCAATTGCTTTCCTTCCACAGCAAAGAAGTCGTTCTCCAAGTCTTCGGGGAATTGTCCCTGCATCATCCTTTGTTGGGAAGCGTAGCTCTGGTGGTAGGGGTTAGCCATCACACCCATCTTAACGAACCTGTTCGAACTTCTCATCAACTCGGTCACCAAATCCTTGTAAGTGCGGTTAGCTTTCCTCAAGAAATAATTGTAGTCGATGGCTGGCTCCAACCTCTCCGGAGGAATAACTCTGAACGTCTTATCATCTACAGACTGCAAAGTCTTCGCCCTCAAAACCAAGAACCTGATGGAGAAAGACATGATCAACTCGTCAGGAGTCTCCAAACGCTTCTTGCCCTTACCAATCAACTTAATCAACGCCTGAACACCATTCAAAAAAACGCTGTTATGGATAGGAAAATAATAGAGGACGTAGTACCCGTGCTGATTATCCAAGGAAAGCCTATCTAAACTATGAAGCTTACCCAAAACCGTGTTCTCCTCCCCAACCCTGAAGTCCTCGAACTCCAAAATAATCTTCTGGCCCTTAGACTTATGCAACCCAGCTGTAGCCTTCTTCACCCGCTCCTCAGCCTGCTCATCAGCCCTAGCCCTAACCTCCTCCTCAACACTTTTCTTGCTCTCCTCCTCTACAATCTTCCTGACCTCCTCCCTAGGAATCTGGACACCAGTGCTCTCAAGTTGCTCCCGAGTCTCCTCAACCTCCTCTTCCTTCTTCCTCCCAGACCTAACAACATAATACATAGCCACAACAGTGAACAACCCAATAGCCGCAGCAAAAACCATAACCCCAACCGGAACAGAAGACATCATCGTTCACCCTCCAGCTTAATGTAGTACTCATACCTCTTAGTAAGCTTCAGCTGGTAAAACTTCTTAGCGCTAAACACAACTTGTATGAGGGCAACTAAAACCAAGAACAAGCCAATGAAGCCGCTGTAACCTACGTAACCAACGTAACCGGGGGCTAAAGCCTCAATCCTTGAGATGTGGGCGCTAGCAAAACCACCGACCTCAACTATTTTGACTCCCAGAAACAAGAAGATGAAAGCATTTAAGAAATAAATTAGGCCTTCAAGTGATTCGTTGTGATCAATAAACTCTTTTTCAGGTTTAAACTTTCTAAAACCTAATTGTTTACGAGAGTCACTCACCACTCCACCATCATTTTCTTGGTTTTCTTGGGAAACACCAGCTGAAACACTGCATCCATTTGCCTGGATTTCTTTTCCCTGGACATCTATAAAGTTAATATACTGGTTCATCCTTCTCTCCAACTCATCGATGTTCCCACCGTAGACCACCTCATTCCATAGCTCGTTAACAAAGAAGCTTCTAACTCCTTCATCTTTAACTCCCTTGTTAAACAAGAGCTTATCAAGAACGCTAACCCATCTTGGATCATGTCTTATGGACTCCACAACCTCTTTTAAAGAGACTTGCCCACCTCTACCCTCCTCAAACAAATTCTCCTTCAGATGCACAACCAAATTATCTTTATTGGACATGATAACCCTCCTATTCTCCGTATCTTTTACCTATGACCCCTAGGAAAGCCGTAACTCCTAGGGTCAGGTATATTATCCACATTGGTGGGTAGTAGAGTAGGAAGCCTGTGAGTTGTTCACCGGCTGTCGGTTTTTGGGCTGCCGCTTCAACCCGATTTTCTACGGAACTGAGTTCATCCTTCATCTCAGTTAAAGTAGTGTTCAGATTCTTTAAAGAAACTCTTACCTGATTCTTGGTCACTGGCTCAACCAAGTCAGCCGGATACTTCTCCGGCCTGAATTGCTGCTTATCGTAGGAGAAACTGTTTTCACTCAAAGAAATGTAGCGAACACTCAAAACCTCGCCACTCGCTTTGATAACCCAATAATCGCTGGTCTCATTCACGATCACTCCACCAGCCTCTACCTTAACCCTGTCAGCCATACTCTTAGGGAAAAAAAGTTTTCCACCACTGTATAGTTTATTAGTATAATTCCCATCGTAACTGTATTGAATGTTGTCGGCGTCAGCAACCACTAAACCCATAAAAACCATCAACAAGCCAACTGAAATCAGGATCCCCAACCTAACCCCCTCAAACCCACTCTCTCTACCACACCCTTTAGAGTTAGACTCGCCCTTAACCCTCTTATTATCCTTTGAATCCCTCAAGAGGTATGTGGTTGCCAGCAAACCAGTTATAGCCAAACAAACCTTAACCAACATGGTCACCCTCCATACTTTTTTGTGTAGAGCTTCATACCACCAGCCAAAACCATGAGACCAACCAAAACCTTAGCCCAGGGCTCATGGATGAATGTCCACCAATAATCATCTCCCTCAATATCCTCATTTAAAGCGTAATTAATGCTGTTAACAGCATTGATCTCACCATACTCTATCTTACCCTCACCATCATTAATCTCTGTAGTTGTCTCCTCAACCAAAGAAAAACTCTGAGCATTAGTTATATCCTTTTCAGCATCCACCAAAGCCAGCACGCCAGCGACATGCGGGCAAGCAAAACTAGTTCCATCACCATAAACCAATGAACCATACTTGTTGAGGACGGGGACCTGAGCTCCGGGGCCACCACAGTAGGCTCCACCGTTGGTGAAGCTGGCGACATCACCATTTATTGTGGTCGCTCCAACACTGATAACAACATCGTATCTAGCCGGATAAATACTAACATCATCCCCATCGTTGCCGGATGCTGCAACCAGGATCACTTCATCGTTAGCTAGCTGGTGGCATAAGTCTTTGATGCTTAAAGGGGCTTGACTGCTTCCCAGGCTCATGCTGACGACATCAATTTCACTATGGTTTAAACACCACTCCAAGGCCTCAGCAATATCGCTCCAATTACCCCAACCATCATCATTCAAAACCTTCAAGTGATAATAGCTGGAATCAGGGGCAACCCCCTTATAAGAGGCGTCAGCAGTTACTAAAGCAGTTGTTTTGGTTCCATGACCATACACATCGTCAGGGTTGCTGTCATCCTCAACGAAATCGTGTCCACCTAAATAACTATCATTCAAAGCATCTAAATCATGGTTAACTCCTGTATCCAGGACAGCGACAACAGATCCCTCCCCCGTGTAATTGTTGTTGTGGACGACGTCAGCATCAATGCTCTCCAAATTCCAGTCAGAATCCTGGACCTGAGGGAATTCGCTAGCCCTCTTAACACCATCCTTTAAATCATTGATGGTTTGGTTTAATCCGGCGATACGCACCTTACCATCGTAACTAACTTCTGTGACACCAGGTTTTTCTACCATACCCTGGAGATCCCTGTAATCCCCCTCAACAACCACCCAATTACTATAATCCCCTTTATCCTTCACCTTAACACTATTTTGGAGATCCTTCAAGGACTTATCGTCCTTTAAGCTGACGAACATTCTAACGTTTTGATCAGGGTTCTTAGCAAACTCCTTATGTAAATGAGAATCAACTTTCTCGCTTTTAGCCACCTGATCCTTCACCAACTCCTTAACGTCGGGGACCTCAATTATTGGGGGCTCACTAATCATGGTGGCATAAGTAAAGAAAGCTATCAACAAGCATCCCAGGGCTATCCCAACCAATCTAGAGTCATCACTCATTTTTACACCTGACCCAAAAACATATTCCACAGAGGGTTAATGATTAAGTAGCCGACCAACCACCAAAAGATTATCCAGAAGGCAACGGAGGCCAGTATCGCCATAATTGAATCAGTCTCTTTAGCGACACCAGAAACAGTTTTGTAGACTGTACCTAACATGAATAAGACGGCCGGAGCACTTAAACCAGTATAAACCTGGATGCTAGTGAAAATATTGATAACTGAATCCAGGAAATCAGCAACCATAGAGAAACCAAACAGAGAGTGAAGGTGAATTATAATGTTCGTAGGCTCCATAGTTTACTCCTCCAAGTACTCTTTCAGGGAATCGAGGAAAATACCTCCTAACCCAATCACCAGAAACCAGTAGAGGAGTGTTTTAGTAATCGCTTGCATGAACTCGTCAAACCCATATTTCGTAACATATACGGCAGAAACAAACAGTATCAAACAACCACAAAAGAACGTGATTACAGGCCTCACAATACCACCCCTAAAAAAGAGGAATCATAGTTATCGCTTAGGAACCCCCTTGTAAGGTCCCTTACTCTTCTTAGTGGAAACAATCAAGTTAGTTTCCCTGTCAACCTTACTCCAACGATCAGTTAAGGGGTTATAGATCTGATAATACCTTGAGTTAGCCATAAACTCACCTCAGGGGAAATCCACCCTTAGGAAATTTACCTCCAAATGGCTTGTTCTTCATGTAGTTTATAGCATGTTTCTGAGCTTTTCCTAAAGTGGAGTGAACACCCATATTTATTCCACCCCTGTAACGGTCTTGCCAGACCACCTCATACTTATCGTTGCCATAGTTAACGATCCCAATCTCAGCCCCAGTTACGTCATTTCTCCAAAAATTCTCCTCAACCTTACTCCAATTCCTAATCTTAGCCATATTCAATTCACCTCTTAGGCTGGTTTTTCTTCATCACGTTCCTGGCATACTGGACAGCCCTACTCTTAGTATTGAAGTTCTTAGTATCCGCATAAGGAGAATCCAAAACAATTGCTACAGTCCAAACACCTTTAACGTGACTATAGTAAACCCTGACCCCCTTATTTGGATCAACAGTTGATCTCCAAATAATCTCCTCTGCACCTGTCATGGAATCGTAACCACTTCTAACTAACTCCCAACCACTAATCTTAGCCATATCAGATCACCATCTCCCATCTGTATGTTCTCTCAGGAACCTTTCAGCATGATCTACAGCAGTCTCCCTTTTGATGAAGGTCCCTAACTCATAAAAACCAGCCATCACTCTATAGTCAGCATTAGGAGATCCTTTAGGCCCAACTCTAATCACTCTAACAATCCAATCAGTAAAATTATGTCTCCAATACCGGGTAGTAGGGCCTCTTTCCCTGAATGTCATCCTACTCCAACCCTTTATTTTCGCCAAACCTACATCACCTTTGCCTCTGGAAATGTTTTCAAATACCTAACAGCCCAGGTAAGAGCATTTTCTCTATCATTAAACTCTTTCAATACGCTCATATTATCCTGGCCAGATTCACGAAAGAACAAAAGAACACTATAATAAGCTGACTTGTTGTATTTATCTCCAACCCTCTTTACTTGAACTATCGGACCATTTTTGTTCTTCCAGTATCTAATAACATCTCCTCTTTCCTTACTCTGAATCCTACTCCAACCCTTAACATTAGCCATCAGGCAATCCTCCTATACCCTCTTTTCTTTAGGTCCTCAATCACATCTCTTAGAGTATGAGACCTCCTGGAATACATTACACCGTCAACAGTATTTATGGCTGACTTAGGCCTCCCTGAGATAGTATCAAAAGTTGCTAAAAAATAATCAGGGAATTGATAGATTTTCCTGGTCTTAACGTATCTGTCGTGTTGCATGATCGCTTTAGCCTTCATTTCAACCTCCAACAGCAGAACCAATTATTTTGAACACCAGCTTAACCGCTACTACAGAAGCTATCGGAATTATGGCTACAGCCCAAATCAACAAGTCTATAGTGATATTCCCTAACAACGATGGCAAACTCTTACAGAAACTCAGGTATTGAGCAACATAGCCCATGAAACCCTCTTGATCCTGGACATCTATAGTCATGTTAGTTGTTTCAGGGCTAGTCTTAACCTCTAGTGTCCCAGAGTTTTCCGTAACCCTGTAAGTGGACTCATTTTCCCCAATTTTAGTTCCATCAACCAAAATATCATAGCTCTGACTAGCATTATCCACTTTAAAGTATAGAGTATGCCCGTAACTTGTTTCATTCAAAGCTGTAGTATAAGATCCTTCTAAAGCCAGCAAACCACCATCACTAACCATTAACTCAGTTGCCTCACCACCAACCTCTAGGGAAATAACTCCCTGCTCAGCCTGGGCATTAACACCTAAACCCAGAACCAGCAGGATCAGTCCCATCAAAACCAACGTCTTCTCGCCAACACCAACTCTAATCAAATTATCACCTCTTCTTAAACCTCCTTACCCTGGGATAACCTATCAAAACCAAACCAACCAAAACACCGAATCCCAAGGACATAAACAACAAACCATAACCCCTGGAACTTGAACCACTATCCTCAGAAGGCTCACCAGGACTAACTAAAGCCTCAGGAGTAGCACTAGCAGTTAATTCAGGAAAACCCTCCAACTCACCACCAGAACCAGAATCACCACCAGCACCAGAAGAATCAGTTACCTCACTTTCAGTTACCTCAGGAGTAACAGTAACTCCCCCCGATGGTCCAGATCCAGAACTAGAACTAGAACCAGGAGTAGGAGTTGAGGTAACATCAACCTCAACAGATCCTAATTTAACTTTTACAGGTATTTCATCACTCACCTGTATGCTGAATTGAGAATCAGTTAAAGGCTTATAAACCACATTAACGTATTCAGTTGATTCAACAGGTTTTTTGCTGTAAGCATCGACAGTAACCTCATTCATCTCCCCAGGACCTAACACAATTTCTGAGTTCCTCAACTCTAGGACACTTGAATCAGTTGATAAGACAGCCTTAACCCTCTCCTCACTAGCAGGAGATTTCAAGTAGAATGATACTGATTCAGTTTCACCAGCATCACCATCCAGGGGAGGAGGAGCAGTATAACCAGCATCAGCAACCGGCACTAAAACCAAAATCAGCAGAATTAATGCGTAAACCTTCATGATCCACCTCCATACTCAATGATCTTATCTTTCCAGCTGGTAATTGATTCGTTGAGTTGATCAGAATACTCAGAACCAGGTCCAACTAACTCTAACTCCAACTGCCTCTCCTTTAATTTCTTACACATTAAATCCAAAACCTGTTCTTTATCAACTAAGCCAACGCTAGCCATAGCCTTATTCAATTCCACAATCAGTTGATCCCAGGTAGTATCCACAGAATACATTGGATTGCCAGGAGTGTTGCCAGGTGATTCATCATAACCCATGAAAGGAACATCAACGGTTGCTGTTGCCGGATCAGTTAAAACGCCATTCTCATAAGCCCTAACACCTATATCAACAGTTGTGAAAGGTTCAACAGACACATCCAACTCATTTTCAGAAACATTAGCCCATTGACCGCTAACAGAAACATTATAGACCGCTCCTGGATCACTATCCCAATACAAGTTAACTCCGAAATAATAAGCCTCAACATCAAGACCTGAAGGCTTACTCACGTCAGGGCTAACATTAAAAGAGATATCGCCAGATCCTTCATTAGTCTCTTCTGTCCCTACAGGATCAAGATCAGCCTCAACATCTACCTCATCAGTTGACTGAATACTAAAGCTGTCAGAATCATCACAAGTATAGGTAGCATGAATAACTCCCTCAGTCTCAATGGGCTCACCGCTATAGCCAGTAACAACTATTTTAGCATTTTCATCAGGGCTCAAAGTAAAGTTATGGGGCTCAATGCTAGTTATCACGCTCATATCAGTTTCAAGAACAACCCTATTCGTGCAACTATCATGGACAGGGAAAACATAGAAGCTAGTTGATTCCTCCATACCAACGGATCCCTCAATCGGTTGAGGGGAAGTATGGCCAGCCTCAACTCCTGGAATCACTAAGGCCATCCCCAGGATCGCTAGAACCAAAGCCATAGACCTCATAAAAAAATAAAGAAGTTAATTGTTTATGACCAGTTCTCCACCGCTGATAAAGTCCAAGTCCCTGTATAATGTCCAGCCTCAGCACCCGATGGAATTTCTATGAAGTTATGGGTTTCAATAGTTTTCGGGATTGTAGAGCTATGGACATCCCATGTATAACCCCAATTAGTGTATTCATACTGCATATTAAGCTCCAGATACTTTGCTTCAGGTTTGTTAGGTAATATCACTTCCAAATGACCATCACCAACACTCCCTATATCAGCATCTACTTCTCTCCATGTTTCTCCATCATCTGAAACGTAACAGTAATTTACATGATTATTTCCATGAGAAGCGAAATCATAGTCAGCACTTATTTTAGCCTTATCTATAGTAATTGGCACATCACTTACTTTAGTAGGAGGGAGATCTCCATCATAATCGCAACATGGCCGACTAAAAGATTCAATTACATTGGAATCTGCATCTGTAAGTTCTGTGATACTGAAAGAAACACCCCATAATTCAAGAGTATTCGAGTAAGCTTGCTCTGGTAAACCAGTTTCAGTAGTTTCATTGTGGCTGGAATCGTCATCCAGATATAAGTTACTTGCTGTAATAGTTCCAGTATCACTTGTGAGATCACTCATTGACTTATTAATGTCAACAGGGACATTGCCAGTATTTCTTATGGTGATAGGAGGAGTTAAACTATAGGTGTTGCCTGGGACAGCCTGTTCATCAAGTGTCAAAGAACTGGCATTCATGTCCATACTCTTTAAAGCTGTCATCTCTGTAGTGGAATTATTCCACATGGTTTCGGTAACATCTCCTGATACAGTAAAATTCGCTCTCACTTCCCAATGATAGTTATTCAATGTTTGATTGTCTGTCCCATAAGACGGTTTAATGTAATGGGGAGGTTTCCATTCTAAAGTCATATTAGGAGTTATCTCATTTAAAGGAGCCATCGCATCCGTCAATGTCGATGTTGAATATGGAGGATTGACAGATATACTACCATTGTAGTTATCAGCATGAAGCTCGTAAGTTAGAGTGTAATGAGTTTTAGCATCACCTGAGGCATCCCATGTAGTGTCATTTCTGTATATGTGAAGTTTAACCCAAGCTTCATCTCCATCGTTCATGCTGTCCGTGACATTAACTGTAATAGTGTTGTTAACGCCAGGAGTAAACTGATCAGGCAAATCAACAGAGTTAATGCTGGTTGCCTGAGTAAATGCACTATCAGTTGAACTGTTAGCACTTAAACCAGCAGATTCATTATAGGCCCAAACCTCAATACTAGCCTGTTGAAAGCTCTGCAAACCAGTTACGTTCAAATAAGCATCCATCTGGTCAGTAGCATAATCAACATCACCAGTTCCATTGCTCACGTTATACCAGTTACCCACTAAAGAAGAGTTACTGCAATCTGTGATAGTAGCATTAAAGCCATCAGTAGAATTAACATCAGTTGTGGACCATGTAAAGTTAATCCATGTAGAATCAACAGTATGGCTTATCTCTGTAGGCTCATAATCCGTTACGTTAACATCCAAGTCTCCGGCACTAGCAACACCAACCAGTGACAGAACCACTAGGACCGCTAATCCAACATTCTTTATTTTATTCAAACCTTTCTCTCTACCAAACATACTTTTCCTCACCTTTTCTTTCTTTTCTCACCTTTCTCATCACCTCTAAAGACCTCCTCTGTGATTAGAGGAGCTTAAAACCTCAACAACATATTCACCACCAATCTGAGGACAAATATTGCTCCAAACACCAACAGCAACAAGTAAATCACTTGATCAACTAAAGCAATCCCCAGAATAGGATAATCTTTAGCTAAAGTGATTAAGAATTGAGCTAGCCAATCAGGGAGGTGGTCAGTTAAAATATTGCCCCCAGATCCTCCCTCATACTCTTCATTAGTAACAGTAACCCACAATGATTGAGTAGTAGTTCCCTCAGCAACAACCTGGGAAGAACTTGAGGGAGTTGAAGCATTAACCTGGTAAACCCCAGAATCATTCCAGGAGTGAACATATCCAACTGCTCCACCAAAACCAAAGATAATGTCGTTGAAAGTTGTTTTAGAAGTCTTACCAACAGCCTCACCGTTAATAGAGATAGTAGCATCACTTATTTTTGTCCAATCCCAGATACTGCTGGCATCACCCTGTTCTGTTACCTGGAATAAAACATCCTGATGCCTTTTAACAGTCAAATTCCCTATAACATGCTGATTGCTTCCCTCAGGGATGGCAACCAACACAGTAGCATCAGGATCATCAGGATCAACCTTATCCTTAACCTCAACACCTACAACGTCAACCATGCCCTCATATTCAGCCCTAACCCTGTGCTCACCTACAGAGAAATCATGTTTAACCTGAGCCGGTTGAAAAACACCCTGATCAGTACTCCCGATCTTATTACCGTCAACATAAATTATTGCTCCCCTAACCGGTATACCCTTATCATCAACAACCCTGATAGTGTGTTCAACACCCTTATGAAGAGTAATGTTCCTCTGAGAATTACCGTCAACAATTAACTCAATACTCTGGGAACCACTATCATAGCCACCAGCCTTAGCCATCGACAACCTAACACTATAGTCAGAAGTAATGTTAACGTGAGTATAATCCGTAATGTATTCGTTGCTGGGGTCCACCGCACTAACCCTATACTCAACACCACTCTTAGGATGCAACCTAGCTACATTAGAATCAGTAAATACGCTCTCCTTAACTTCATCATTCTTTTCCAGCAATACCTTGATACCGCTCAACGCATTACGTTGCTTATCCTCTACAGTAACAGTTAAATTCAATTCACCAGGGTCAACAGGATCTTTCTCCTCATATTGCTCTAAAACCGTTATAGGCAATACACCAGTTCTTTTGTCATTCTTTAAAGCATGAACATCATAAGATCCAGCAGATTCAAACCTATGAGTGTAAAAAGGCTCTTGCCAGGGCCAGGAGCTTGTTTCTCCAACTCTCTCACCGTCAACATAAATATCTCCATTGACAGCCCCAACTTTATCTCCATCCTCCATCCTGAATATCTTGAAAGTAACCTCTCCAGACTGTTGAAGAGTTACTTTATCAGACCACAGTTTATAATAATATTCGTCATCCCCAGGATCATTAATCGGATAATTACCAGATCCTTCATCGGTGAACCCCTGGACATCAACAGTTAACTCCTTACTAACCTCACCATCAATTTTAGCGTAAACAACATGCTGACCAATCTCACTTATGGTTACGGATGCGTAAGGAGGACCACCAACACCAGGTAAAAACCCCCAAAAACCGTCATAAGACTTAGTTTCTGCTACCTGACTACCATCAACAAATACTTTAGCTCCACCAACATACTCAACCTTATCCCCTTCCCAGGGCCAAAAACCACTTACTTTATGCTTAACGTAAACCTTGAAAGAAGAATTAACTTTAGGCTCCAAATCACTTACAGTTAACCAATACTCACTCCCAGGATCTCCATATTGAGGAGTTCCGTACAAATAAACCGTATCAACAGCATTACTGCATTGATAATTTTTAGCATCGTAAAACTTGAAGGACCACCACTTATGTTTTCCCAGATCACAAGTTACCTTAATAACTGATTCATCAACCCATGTCCAACAATCATCAGGGACATCAGTCCAGTTACTACTATTATGTGATTCAGCAGGATTATAGTTAGTATCAGAATACTGAAAACCACTTACACCAGTATCATAAGAACAAAAACCAGAAAAATCAACATACTTTAACTCACCAGATTCATAAGTTTCATTAGCGGGCATCTCCATGACACAGTTACCATAAAGACCACCAGTATTATCAATCCCCCAATCACCGCAATTAGAAGTATCATCAACAGGACCACAACCAGAACCACCACAGGTTGAAACTCCCCTTAAAATAGTGTAATCATCCTTACTAGCCTGAAAATAGACATTAGAATAAGCATCAATATCACAAGAAGAGTTACCGCAATCAGCCTCAACTAAGCTGATTGAAGTTAAAAGAATTAAAATAAAAAATAGAAAAAAACTTGTTTTATTCATAGGGCCTCTAACTGTAGTTGTAGACGTCAGTAAAGTTGAATCTCACTACAAGTTGCTGATCATCCTCTATTGTTACGTTCTCCGCAATTATTGATGAAGAGTTGTAGGTTGCCTGGACATCGTATGTTCCTACGTCGACACTAGAGAAATTAGCCCAACCGTCATCACCAGTAACACCGGTTAACTCAGTTGACAAAACAGTTATCTGAGTTTCATTTAACCCAACTTCTACATTGTTGCTAGAACTGGTATTATTCAGAATGTAGGCCTGAGCATTGATTTCGCCGGATTCACCCCACCAATCAATAGGAGTGTCGTAATCCTGGAAGTAGCCAGCAAACATGAGGATTCCAATTACAGCCAGGGCAATGCCGAGAACCCCTAATCCTATCTGTAAGTTGTTCATACTTTACCACCTCATTTTGTTTTAGATCCTAGAATAACTAGGCCAGCCCCGACAACCAAAAGAAGAACAGCGGTAAACACGTTGACAGTGGTTTCAATGAACTGGCTTTCAGGACCTTCAACGCTCACAGTCTGTAGGTTATGAGCTCCAACACCATGTGCTTGGGCTGAGGTAGAGGTGAACGGATAAGCTTTAACCTCTTCCATCAGCTTGATAGTGTCATCCTCAGTATTCAATCCCTCCAAAACTCTACCAGGGATCGTTACGTCAACAGTCTTAGAATCACTAGCTGGAACTTCTGTAGTAAAAGTTACACCGTTCCCTATCTCCATCACATCAACACCCTCAAACCACCTAGGTTTGAGCTCAAAATAGCTAGGCTTAACGATAGTCCTAGCCTTCACAGGATAGTTCGCTGTATTCTCCAAAGTGATCTCAACTTCATTCAAAGCATTAGTTCTAGCCTCATCAGGAGCTTTAACACTCATTGATAAAGCCATAGTGCTCTGAGAATTAACTTCAGCCATTACAGGCATGCAGGTCAGCAAAAGCCCTACCAACAAAACTCCCACTAACAACCTCTTCTTCACATCCAACCTATCTCACCTCTCAACAGATCTCATCTTTTCTCTCTGACTAACCCCCAAAAAATAGCCTTATGGCGATTGACGGCGGGAGGAAAGCCATAAGGCTCTGTAAACTACTCCTGAAAAATTGGGGGATCTTTTCCCAGTCGGGCAACCGGTCTCGCAAACAACATAATCTCACACTCCCGACTTACAATAATAGATAGTCAATATAGTATATAAAAGTTAGAAATTTGTGGGACTCAACTAAAGAAAAATCACAATTAGCTTACAAAGAAGTAAATCACTGTTAACTGTGTTATTTTTCGATAAGTATATTAATCGCTTTAGTTAATTGAGGTATTGTTTATGAGATCGCTTGGTGAGTTTTTGGAGTTGTATGCTAAGAAGTCGACTAAAGATGTCTATAGGGCTGGAATCTTTGAATTTCTGGATTTTATCTATGGCAGACAGAGAAAGGGTAAAAGAGTAACTAAGGAAGAGAAGGAGAAATATGAGGAGTTGTCTAAGCAGTATTTCAATGAAGAAAGAGATAGTCTTGATGATGTGACCAGATTTGCGGCCAGCTTGTATGAAAAGCCGCCCTGGACAGCTAAAGGCTACCTTAACGCTACTAAAGAGTTCTTGGCTGAGAATGGGATTGAGTTTTCTCAAAGAGAGCTGAAGAGAATTAGGAATAAATTGCCTAAGGGGAATGCCAGGACCGTAGATAAGGATATGGATCATACGGTTTTAAAGAGTGTTTTGCAGCATTTAGATGTTAAGGGTAGAGCCTTGATCTTGGTGTTGGTGAGCTCGGGGATGAGGATAGGTGAAGCTTTAAGCATAGAGATGGATGACATAATTCTTGAATCCGAGCCTGCAGAAATCAAGATAAGGGGAGAATACACCAGGACAGGGAACCAGAGATCCACCTTCATCTCCAGAGAGGCGAAAGAAGCATTAGATGAGTGGTTCAAGATTAGGGACAAATGGCTGAACTCAGCAAGAAACAAAAATAAAGGATTGATAGGGACGGAGATGTCAAAGCAGAAAGAAACTGTGGATAATAGGGTTTTTCCTTTCTCTGAGCACATAGCTAACCAGATCCTGAGTAGTGCGGTGAAGAAAGCTGGTCTAAACAGCAAGGATAAAACCACTAACAGGAGCCAAATACACCTGCATTCCACCAGAAAGTTCTTCAGAAGCCAATTAGCCCTTAATTGTCCGGTCGATATTGTGGAGGCCCTAATGGGCCATGAAGGCTACCTAACAGATGCTTACAGAAGATACACCAAGAAACAGATGGCAGAATACTACCAGAAAGCTGAGCACCTGGTAACAATTTCCATGCCCAAAGAGATTCAGGAGATGGAGTCAGAGTTTAGGGGAGAGCTGGATAAGAACCGAAAGTTGGTCGAGGATTTAGTTCTGGAAAATAAGGACCTGAAAAAACAGAATGAGGAAATGAAGAAAAGACAAGATAGGATAGAAAGAATATTGGTTGAATTCGGTAAAACTATCCGCAATGACCAAGCTGACCTATCAAGCTTCCAAGAACTAATCAAGGAAATAGAAGGCAGCTAACCAAAACTAATTAAGAGTAAGAGCAGTCTCCACAATAAAGTATAATTAATTTTAAAGCTAAAAACACATTATTTTAGTTCAAAATACAATCACTCATTTTTCAAGAACTTTAGAAGAGTTCTTAAAGTAACAGTTGTTTAGATCCATCCGGCAACGTATTTCTCTATTTTCTTTTTTTCCTCCTCAGTAAAGGGGAGGCCCTGGTAGTGCTTTATGCTGGTTATTAGGGTGTGTCCCTGGGAAAACATTATGTCGGATATTCTGTTGGGGTAGTAGTATATTAACCATGATTCCCAGGTTTTTCGTGTGATTTTTGCTCCTATTCCTTTGGGGTCCAGGCCTTCTTTTTTGGCCCATCTTTTCAGGTTTTTATACCAGGCCCATCGGGAAGGTAATGGAGTTGTTTTGAAGAATAGGGGGACCATGTGTTTTCCCAGGTTTGAGAGCCTGACAAATCTTTCCATTTGGTCTTTCTGTCTTTTTGCTTTGCTTTCTGGGACATGGATAAAACCGGATTCTTTGTCAAACCATTCTGGGTTTTTCTGTAATAATTGGGCCTCTTCATATCTGAGGCCTGTTAACAGTAGAGCATCTAAGTTTATTTGGTGATCACCGGCCTGATCCCTGATTATTTCGTATTCTGTTGGCCTCAGTATTCTGAATGGTCTTTTGTTCTGGATTTCTTTGGTTTCTTGTGTCTGTGGATCGTAGTAGGTCCAGCCTGGGGAGGTCCTCAATATGGCTTTACCTGTCATACACATTTATTATGAAATGTGTATGTTAAAAGACTAACGGTTTATCTGAGGGTTCTTTGACCAGGTTTTTCGTAACTAATTTTATTCCTTACATACACATCTTGTTAATAAGATGTGTATGTTGTATTAGCCTAAAGAACCTTCAAAAGCCGAAAGTATTATAAATATAATTTTCTTGACTTTTTTCATGGTACAGAAGATCTCGAGAAGAAGGGTTACCAGTCAACATTCAACGCTGCTGGTATCTGTTCCGAAGTTACTCGCAAAATTATACGGTATAGTCCCTGGAGATATCATGGTTGTCTACGTAGATGACCAGAATCGTTTGGTTTTCCAAAAAGAAGACCAAGAGGAGGAGGTTGATGAAGGCTGAGGATGTTCTGAGGGCTATGGAGATATTTGTTAGTCAGTATAGAAAAGACGACTTAGAAGGAGAAAACAAGTCAAAAAATGGAGGAAATGATGCCAACTCTACTGGGAAACCCGGATATAAATAATTTGCCGAAACCTAAGCTTGTTTTGCCCGATAGCGAGAGAATTAGGGCTATCTATATCCTATCAATTCTCCATGCTGTAAAGAAGGGGAAGGACATCATTACTGTAACTGAAATTCGCAACATATTCGGGAAAACGCAATACTATTCTCCTTACGAAGAGTATAAGAGGAAGGCTGTTAGGGATCTTGCAGAGCATCAGCCCCCATTAATCAGGAGATTCAAAAGTGAATACTATTTTATTCAAATTTATTTCCTAAGAGATGATAGAATAACTGAAGGGAGCCTACAAGACCTAAGTGATTTGATAAAACACCACAGAGAGGTTCTTAAAGAATTATTAGTCAATAAGTTGGATGTAGAGGATGTGGAAGGGATTACTACTTTTCTAAGAGTTGGGGGAGGGGTGTTTTTTGGTTGATTGTCGAGATTGCGTGAAATGGGATAACAGAAAGGAAACAAGAGGTTGCACGGCTTGGTATCGCAAATCCGACAGAAAGGAGTTAACAGATTATGCTGACCCCACTGATCCGGAGTGTGGCGGGGATCATTTCGAGCCAAAGACCCCGATCATAGAATTTGATCAATTTAAGGCTAAAGTAAGAGTTAATAACAAAAACAAGGTTTTTGTTCAATTCGATAGCGGGGGAGAGAAGACCACCGAACTGTTTTTGGGATCCAGCAAAACTGATTATACACCAACTAAAGCGTCAAGCTATGTTAAAGCAGCTTTGGAGTCAATCAATGTAGATGTTAAGCGAGGAGAGCCCAATAGAATTATTATGGCTATAAAGAAGAGGCTCCAGGACGAGGACTTCCAGGAGCAATTAATCAAGGCAGAGACACGGCAGACCAAGACAGAGTCGGAACCAAGTGAAGAGAGGTGTAGCCGAATCTGTATTGATGATGTTTCAGAGATTGAGTCGGGCGATGGAGGTGTTTACCTAGTTAAAGAACAAGTAGGGAACGGTGGAGAAACTTATGAAACTAAGATAAAGGTGTTCACTCCTCTTACTGTGGAGCAAGAGCTCTCGGTTGATGGGATGACTATCTACCAGATAAAGACAAGTCGAAAGACGTATAGAGGTGTGGCAACCGAATTATTGGACTACTTAAGACATGAGGGAGTGATATTGGCCAGGAGTAAGTCTCAGGATGTTCTTAACTGCTTATTGCAGTTCAGTGGCTGTGAGAAGAAACAGGGTCATGGAGCGATCGGAGTTTATCGCAACAACAATCATCCTCACTTGGTGGTCGATCCCTTCTGCATTACTACTGACCAGAACACAGTAGTTGATCGGACAAGGGAGGCAGAAAAAGAGGAGCTCACCAGTGAGAAGGTGCAGAAGTTTTTAGAGCTCATTGGTTACTGGCATCCCTACGAAATATATCCCGTAATGGGGCTATCAGTTATCGCTCCGTTTAGCTTGATATTCAGGTCAAAGGTATGGATCGTTCCGTATCTGTTCCATGTTTCTCCAGAGTCAGGTATTGGTAAGACTGCAACGGGTCGATGCTTTTCTGAGTATCTTTTTGGTCCTAAAGAGGTTCAAGCTGACTCATATGCATCACCATTCAGGTTCTGCACTTTGTTTGATCAGGGCTGTCTTCCACAGGTGGTGAGCGAGGCAGAGAGGTTTCCTTGGGGGAAGATGTATCCCATGCTCCAGAGTGGAGCAGAATCAGAGATACTTGACATAAGGGGGTTACCTAACCTTGACACGAGGAGGTATCTGTCCAGGGCTGTATTATTTTTCTCAGGGAACGCCTTGGGGATCACGAGGAAAGCCTTACTGATCAGGTTCATTGTAGTGGAATACGACAGGGACGCCAAGAACAAACGTATTGAGAAAAAAACAGAGTTAAATCAGATCATCAAGCAGCTTAGACCCATTGGATTCAGAATTATTGAGGAGGCAATAAATCATTATCCAACTATTGAGGCTGTCTTTGATGAAGTGGAGAAGTTAGAGTACCAGATCAGCGAACTCTACAATTTCCAGGACCCAAGAAGGTCACGGATATGGGCTTTAGTTTACTGGGGTCTCAAGATCTGGGAGCATACAGCACAAAAAGTGGGGCTGGAATGGGAGGCTCCAGTAGTTGACGACTTCGTCAGGAGTGTGGTTGCACCCAATGAATACCGGATATTTGAGAGTGTTGAGGCCCAACATGACAGTTTCCTTAGCTTCTTTTATTCTTGGATGAACAAGAACACTTACATTGAGAACGTAGATGGTGAGAGAGTGGAGCGAGTTAAGGGTGATGGCGATCTCTACAAACTTGGAGAAGTTAATGAGTTAGAGGGAGCCTGGATCACTAAATCTTTACTTGATGAATATCGATCTGATTCCAGAGGTCAGAGAGTGCCGATCGAGTCCTTAAGTGATTTAGCGAAAGCTGTGGGCTCTAAATTCGGTTTTAATCCAGATGATATACACATGAGTCAAAGGTTTGGCGTCAGCGGTAAAGTCAAGAAAGCTGTATTCGTGCCATTCGATAATTATGATGAAAGTAACGGGCAAGATCAAGAAAAAAGCGGTAATTCCGTAGAAAAACGGGGGGATACCCTACATGGTTACAAAGTTACAGGTGATAAAGATGAGGGTAAGAACTCCTCATTTAACCAAAGAAAGCAGGAGGATAGGGATTCATTGTTACCTTCTTTTAGTTACATTGAGGTAGCTAAAGTTACAGGAACCGGCTCACATCCCTCTTTGTTACCAACGGTACCCTTTTGTAACCAACTAAAAGTTACAAAAAACAAGGGCTTAAATAGCTCTAATAACCAATCAAAAGATTCTGAGGAGATCTTCAAATACTGTAACCAAGTAACCCGAAAAAACATCTCCTTGTATTCTCACCAAATATTCAATTTTTCCGAAGCAGAGGACATGAAAAATAATGATAGTTCTCGAAAAGACGGCTCCATATCCACAAACGGGGCTTACCCGGTAAAGCATGAAGTAACTGAATTAGTGAAGAAATGCGATAGATGTGGAGTAGAGAGTGGAGCATTAGCGAAAATAACTTACAATGACGGAACAATTACTTATGAGCATCTGACTTGCCTTTTTAAAGCCTACCCAGAGTATAAAGAGAAATTCCGAGGGTTATAATATGACTAATATCTTGGAGATATACAATAAGGATAAGCAGCTGAAGACACAAAAACCTAAGAAGAAGCAGGTCCGCAACTGCAAGGACTGTGTGTTCGCTTGGTTTTATGACAGGGAATTTGATTACGAGGTAATTGATAAGTGCTGTTATTGTCGGAGGTGGGATATTGTGGTTAAGTTGGGTCGTGCCAAGCACTGCCCTTATTTTGAAAGGAGTGGGGGTGTTAATTGATGTTGGCGTGGTTATTGGTCCCGATTTTGGGTGTTGTCGTCTATGGAGTTTGGAAGAAGAAGGAGTCAGAGCTTTACAATTTAGCTTATATCTACAAGCGTGAGCAAAACTATAATGAGGAATACAAAGTTAAGTTGGATCAACTGAGAAAGGAATACGAGTCAATAGCTGAAGATTTGAAGAGCAAGAGAAAGAATTTGAATGGTTACTACAAGAAGATGAATTTACTTAAAGAGGAATTGGGTAGGGAAACTGAAGCTCGTAAAGCTCTGGAGTTTGCTCATAAGAAACTGAATGAAGAGCTTGAGGAGAATAACTCATTTGACCTGATGAGGCAGTTAGATAAGCACAAGAAAGAGGTTGAGATTCTGAAAATCGATGTTAGTGATCTACAATTCCAGAAAGAGGAGCTGGAGGACGAGGTTGAGTGTTTAGAGAAAGAGAAAGATGATTTGATAGCAGATAAGCATGTAGGGATGATGAAGCAGGAGCTCAATAGGTTTGGTGAGGTAAAAAGATTGAGTCACAGAGTCTTTGAGGTGGTAGATACAGGTAATTTAGTGGAGATCCCAGAAGAATTCTTTAATTCTGTCAACAATCCCGTAAAACTGAGTGATGGCTATGAATACTACCAAGTTGACGGTGAAGAAGTAGCTATTCCGATAACGGTTTGCGATTACTTGAGGAGGAAAATACCAGGTTTATTTGGGTTGAACGCTAAAACTGGGGCTGAGGGTGGTGTAGAATGGTAGATAAACTGATTAAAACTCTGGAAAAA
This sequence comes from uncultured archaeon, assembly GCA_964596255.1. Taxonomy (GTDB): domain Archaea; phylum Halobacteriota; class Archaeoglobi; order Archaeoglobales; family Archaeoglobaceae; genus JdFR-22. The sequence goes on along the minus strand of CAZQTT010000005.1, from coordinate 32,247 downwards.
AATAATGTGGATTTGATGAGCAATGAAGAGGATCTGGATAGAGCCATGAAGATCCTCAAATACAACTACGAGAGCCATTACAACATTCTCCTTTTTTTGTATCGAAGAAATGGGAGGATGGTCGTCAAAGAACTAAAAAGGCAGTTAAATCTATCTAATGATGCTTACTACAAGAGGGAGCATAGATTGAAGAGGTTGGGTTTACTGAAAGTCATACCCAAGGAGAGATCAAGAATTTGGTCCAGGGAGGTGGAATTATCTCAACCTGCTTACAATTGGTTATCTAATGAAGGCTGAAACTAATAGTCCTTTCACACAGTTAATGAAAAAAACCCTACACGTAAGATATGGGGAAATTCACCCCAACCCGTTTACCCCTGATTTGCCGCCTGAATGGAGGCATACGATTGGCACTGCAATGTCGGCGGTTTTGCCTGCGACATGGCGTATCACGTTGATTATCAGTTAACAGCTTGGGTTCCTTAATCAAGTGATATCGGCTTAATATTTGCGGACTAATTCCATATAACGGGCGATTTTGCCACAATCAACCATTGATTTTAATGGGCTTTAGAATGCTCTATATCTTGCAATGTTTTTAATGCCTTCTCCATTGACTCCACAGTACTATCAAAACTCTCCTCTAATCTTTCTATGTGTTCTTCGGTATAAAGACCCTCGTAAAATCCCTCTTGCTTAATTTTCTGAAAGTTCTCTTTTATTCCGTTTTTGTGATAAAGGAAATCACGACATAAATTATACCAAAAGTCAAGTTTAAAATCATAACCATTATTTTTCCAATTTTTAATTTTGTTCTCGTCTGGAATCGGTAATTCTTCACTCCATTTACCCATAAGTAATATCCAGTACTGATAAACATAATCTAAAATTCCATGATAGCCTTCCCATTCAAGATCATAATTGTCTAACCATATTTTACTTCCACTTCCTCCATAAACCATTAGATAAGTCAACCAGAGTGGATCGAAACATACTGGTGTTTTGCTCAAGTGGAAAGCGTCAGCATCTTCAGGAGTGGTATGTTCCCAGAGTTCTTTAATGTATTTAGCCCACTCAATACCGTTATTCTTCCTACAGAATAATATATAGGCGCCTGTAAGGAAAAAAGTTCTATGCAGTCTTGCAATTACTTCATATCTGTCTAAAATCACTCGAATTTTCTTAAATTCTTCACTAATTTTTCCAACATCATCTTTAGTTTTACTTTTACTCTTTAACATCTTTTCAAACTCACTTAATCTTTCTTTAAATTCATCCCTGGCATTAAAGTCTCTCAAAATCTCATGTCTGATATAGCTAAACAGATATTCCATTTCTTTATGTTCTGGATCGCTGGTACTGGTTATACAGCCTAAAGAATTGTTGATATGTGTAATGATATCGTCTAAAAGCTCTTTCGGGTCTAATCCCTTAATCATGACGCTTATTAAGTTCGTTTCTTTCTTAATTAGTTCATAATCGTCATGTTCTATAATTAATTTCTGCATTCTGAGTAGGTGGAAATCAATTAGCTCATACGTTAAACTTTTATCTACTTCAACATTTGGTACGGAAGATAAATACACTTGCAAAAGACTGAAGGGATTTCTTAAGAAAATCTCCATTGACTTATCTCTATGTTCAATAGATTGTTCAAAAAGTTGAAGATATATCGCTCCTCTGAATGATCTCGTGTCAATTAAGCGTTCAAATAAGGTTCTCTCTTCACTCTTAAGCGTAATAAGAGTAAATTGGAAAAGTTTGGATGCTATTTCAGTCGTCACTCTTTTCTCATTATTATTTAGGGCGTTTAAAAACACTCTACCCAAATGGTCGTAAATATTGCTACTTACTTTGTCTATTGTAAAACCAAATACATCTGTATATCTTAAATTTTCGGGAATACTCTTTCTGTCTTTCAATTTACTCAATATTATCAGATAACTTGTGAAAAGATCATAGAACCCATTAATATAATCTAAAGTTATCTTCTCCTCCTTCTTTATTAAACTCTTCGTCGCTATATCACCCATTGAAATGGTATATTTCTCGACGTCATCGATTTTGCCTTCTTGAATGTCAGTTTCGATATCTGCCAAAAGAAGCTGTAACAATCTTTTAGGATCCATCAACTTCATTATAAACCCAAAGTGAAAAATAAGTAGAAAAATACCGATTATAAACATTATTAGATTAATCTCCATAAAAATCATATAATTATTATAAATAGCAGTAAATAAGGAAAAAAAGGCTAAAACAATAAATATCCAGAATGTCCATTTATATAAACGATCTCTCCTATATCTTTCTAAGATATACGGTGAGTAATTATTTGAGAGCTGGGTAATTGTAAATTGAGAAATTGAGAACACTATAGCCAAAATTGTGACTGAACCTGTAAATATAGCCAAGTTTAACTCAGTATTAGCGTAATTAATACCAAAATACTCTGAAAGTTGATTTATGTAAATTGAGGTATTGTTGCTTAAAGAGCATAAAAACAACACTATTAAAATTCCTTGCATTATTGCTACACCAAATGAAAAATTTACAGGATAATATAAAACTTTAATGACTTAACAACATGCTTACGCCGCCCTAAAATAGGATATTGAAATTGAATACACTATATCCTTTTTGGTGATTCTTTAGAGATTTTTCCGAATCCCTTACTCGGTTATCCCCCATCTATCGAACTCTGCAACCTCAAATATTTTCTATTTTCTTAAACCCTTCTTTAAGTATGTATTCAATAGTGAGTTAAACATCTTCCCATGATTCGGGTATTTTAAATGTAAAAGCTCATGAATAATTGTCTTTAACCTGAAGTCCTCCGACTCTTTTAACAAAGAGGTGTTAAAAGTCAGTCTACCCTTACTGGAGCAACTTGCCCACTTCCTACTCATTTTTCTGATATGGATCTCCTTAGGCTCTACTCCAATCTTATCAGCCCATTCTCTAACCTCTAATTTAAATTCTTCAGCCCTAACCAATTAACCACCCTCAATAACTTTCATTACCTGTTCAACCACTTCTTTAGCTCTCTTAACATTTATATCCCCAGACCCCAACAGAATTCCGTATAGCTCTTGTTTAACCCCTCTTTTATGCCTATCACTACTCTTCCAATAAGGATACTTCTCTAAAACCTCACTCAATTGCTTCGCTTTATCTTCAGGCTCATCAATGCCTTCACCCTTCAAGACCCAGTAAGCCGAGAAAACCTCAACCGGCAAATCCTTGCTCTGATTTTCCTTATCTGCAGAGTTAGCTTCACTAACCTTATTCTTTAACTCCTCTAACGCTTCCTTAGTAGTTATCTGCCTATCCTGAAACATCTTAATAATGGTCTCAGCTTTCTCCCCTATAGGAATAAGATACGGTTTCTTGGAAGAATTCTCCTTAACAGCCTTCCTAATACTCTGAATTAAATTAAAGACCTTCTCTGTATCAGAAGCATCGCTTTCCTCAATCCTTCTCAAGGTATCCTCATCTATCTCGTAGACGTCCAGCGCAGGCTTAATCACACCACTCTTAGTATACTCCTGAACCAGCTTAGCAGTTTTTCTGGAGAACTCTCTATCCACCGAAATCCCAGGCTCATAATTACTTCTAAGGACTTTATACATCTTAGCAAGCTTCTCATAATCCTCAATATAAGGCCTGAGAAACGAGTCAGGCGAAATAATATCATAAATGTCAGAAACTTCCCTAAAGTACTGATAAAACTCATGCCTCTTTTCCTCGTTTTTAAAGTGTTCAAGGACAGCTTCAACAGCTTTGTCCTTACTTTTTCCTTCAACAAGTTGCAGAAAATCGGATCGAGCATACTCCATTAGTTCAGCAAATCTTTCTTTTAACACCTTAATGTCGTGAACCACACCCTCAATATCTTGAGAATCGAAGGCAAGAGCCTTCTCCAGCTTCTCAAATATCCCCACAAAATCCAATACAAAGCCTGAAGGCTTTTTCCTCCCCTCATCATCTTCATAAGGCCTATTCACCCTGGCAATCGCCTGCAAAAGAACATGATCCCTCATAGGCTTATCCAAATACATGCAATACAAAATGGGAGCATCAAAACCTGTTAGAAGCTTTTCCGTAACAATAAGGATGTAAGGAGGCTCATTCGGCTTTTTAAACGCTTTCCTAACTCTCTTCTCCTGCTCATCCGAAAGATGACAATTGTAAATGTGGGGATAGAGTGCATCATTAGGTCCTTTACTAATGACTACCTCTGAATACTCTGGAGGGAAATGCTTATCCAGCTCTTCCTTATAAAAAGCACACGCTTCTCTATCAGCACAAACTAAAAACGCCTTATAACCCAACGGCTCAATATTCTCAGTATAATGGTTCTTGATATAACTCGCTACTTTCTCCACCCTCTCCCTATTCTTCAGCATGTTCCTGAGATTAACAGCCTTATCCAACACCTTGTTAAGCTCTTCAATGTCGCTCACTCCTTCCAGCTCCGCTAGATTCAAAAACTCTTTCTCCAGCGTCTCCTTATCCACACGCAACTCATTAGGAGCAAGAGAATAATGAAGAGGAACAGTAGCCCCATCCTCAATGGACTCAGCAATACTGTACTTATCCAGATAACCGTAAGGTGGATCATCCTTACCGAAAACAATGAAAGTCCCCTTCCCATAAGATGTTTTATCGATAGGAGTGCCGGTGAAGCCCATATAGGTGGCATTGGGTAAAGCACCCATCATGAAATTACCTAACTTCCCTCCAGTAGTTCTATGAGCCTCATCAACCAGAACAAAGATATTATCTCTGGTGTTCATGTTCTCAGGCATATCCTCGAACTTATGAATCATAGAAACGATTAAACCCCTGGTATCATTGGATAAGAGGTTTCTCAGGTGTTTTTTGCTCCTGGCAACCTCAAAATGCTCAAAACCCACAGCAGAAAGATTACCGAACAACTGGCTCTCCAGCTCATTCCTATCCACCAGCATAATAACAGTCGGGTTCTCCAGAGACTGGTTCTCCAGAATTTGCTGTGCAGTAACTATCATGGTATAGGTTTTGCCTGAACCCTGCGTATGCCACACCAAACCCCTCTTCTTATCCGACTCAGCTCTCTCAATCAACTTACCTACCGTCCTTATCTGGTGAGGCCTCAGAACCACTTTATTTAGCTCATCATCCTGTCTGGTAAACAAAATAAAATCAGTTAGCAGGCTGATTATATTCTCTTTATCGAAGAAAGTTTTCACCAGAGCCTCAAAATCCCCTTCAGTCTCCTCCTTCCAGTTAAACAACAATTTTTTGGTGGTATTCCAAGTAGCACTATAGTAGTACTGAACAATGTGAGTTAAGGCATATATCTGTAACATAGCCAGAAGCTCAGGACATTCTTGATGATACCTCCTAATCTGGTCCACTGCCTCGGCTACCCCTTCAACCTTATGGACAGCCTTAGTTTCCACGAAAAACACTGGAACCCCATTAATAAGGAAAACAATATCAGGCCGGATGGTCTTACTCCCATTAGTAAATTCGAATTCATCCGTTACATGGAAAGTATTCCTATCGATCTTTTCAGTATCAATAAAATTGACATTACGCTCCCTCTTTTCGTTGGGAACGAAGACCGTTTTCAAACCCTTTAAATATTCCCAAGCAGTAAAGTTACCTTCCTTATTAGGGGGAATGCGCTCAATATCTCTTAAAAGCTCTTCAGCAAGAAGATGATCCATAAAATCGGGGTTAAGCCTCTGCATCTGGTTGATGAAAGCCTCTTTGAAAACAAGACCTGTTTTACCTCCCCTCCATCTCAAAGCCTCTTCAGGGCTAACATAATCCCACCCCAGATTAAGGAATACCTTATCACCCTTAGAGGTAGTATAATCTGCAGGAGGCTCTTTCACATACCCTATCAAAGGGTCCTGAACTGAGTCTCTTTCTCCCCCCAATCTGGTCATAGATTTCTAATATTTTTCAATCAATTTATTTATTTTTATCTGTAAATCTGGGAGCTTTGTTTGGATTACATCCCATACAATATCTAAGTTTATACCAAAATAGAAGTGAATGATTTTGTCTCTCATTCCAGCTATCTTTCTCCACTCGATATCTTCATTCTGGTTCTTAAAGTCTTGAGAGATGTTCTTGGCTGCCTCACCAATTATCTCGATATTCCTGACAACTGCATCCTGAGTCTTTATATCGTTCAGAAAATCCTCATAATCCATGTTCTTGGTATAACCCTCTATCCGCTTGATCGCTTCCGAGATATCCTTCAGAAATTCAATATCTCCTCTCTCAGACATAGACTATACTCCGCTTGATTTCATCCGCAACTTCCTTAACCCTTATTCCCCTGACTCCTTCTGAAGTTAATACGTCAACTTTCCTCCCCAGAAGGTCTTCCAGGTAGAAGGTGAGGTCCATGAAGTTGTCGAAACTGGGTTTCTCGAATTCAACCACGAGATCAACATCACTACCCTCTTTCTGCTCTCCCCTAACGAAGGAGCCAAATACTCCTATCCTCTTTACTCCAAATCTGGATTTTATTTCCTTTTCATGTTTTTTGAGGACTTCTAACACGTTCATGTTTCGATCTCCAAATGGTTGACCTTATCTTTGTTGTTTATTGGAAAGAACTAAAGCGATTTTTTACCTTTTTTGGAATACAATTAATTAGCTACCCTCCCCCATATAATTTTGCAATCAATTCAGAAATTTTTGGAGCAATGTAAGGAGACAATATAAACTGAACCAATGCTAATACAATGATAAGAATGGTCAAAATTAGTACACGTAACTGCATGTTTTTATTGTACTCAAGATTCTTCAAATTTAAAACGGCTTCGTATTGCCTTGTGAAACCATCAATTAAGGTATTAATTTCGTTAATTCTCATTTCAATTCCTTCTTTCAAGCTTTCGAATAGATCTACCTGTCTTTCAGGGTTTCTTTTATCTTTAATACTCTTAAATGCAAATTTATCAGGAATAAAACCATATTCGTTATATTCTACTAAAAACCTTTGAAAAGAGAAAACACTCTTTTGAACGGCCTTTCTTGTTTCCAATGCTTTACTAAATTTGTTTTGCTGAATTTTTGATATTTCTTCTGATATTTTTGAATTAAGCTCTCCAACAACGCCCTCTTGTGTTTTAACCCAACGTTCGATAGCAATTAGGTCAAATGAGCAAAAATTAAGTTTTTCTTCAATTGCAACGTCAACATCAGGATACATATCTTCCATACTTGTTTTTCTATTTGCAAAGATTAAGTAATTATTAAATTCATCACTTCTCTTTGATTCATAGCAAAGTAAATAGTTTTGATACTTAAAAGAGAAATAGGGTATGATATTTGTACTAAAGCATTGGAAAAAACCAATATTCTCGGCACTCCAATCCAAAAAATCATTTTCTTTTGTAGGATATTCTAAAGAAAATAAATCAATTGAGGGTACTATTGGGGTGTCTTCTTTTGATAATTCAAAAAAATAGCCTTCGAAATACTTTTTTAAGAATTCAATTGCTTCTTTATGTAAATCTTTTCTGAATTTATAAATCTGAAATTCTTTCTGATTTTCAGGTGAATATATTTTTGTATACTCTCCTCTTGGAGTTTCAACGGATTTTCGTATTTCCTCATGGTATTTGTAAATTATACCATTAATTTTCTCGCTTATTTTATCATCTAGATATACTTTTATCTGGAGAACAACAGTAGATGGCATAACTTTGAAAACAGAGATTTTTATGTGTCGAATATTTTCCCCTAAATCGTGGAAAACACAATCGGGTAATACTTTGTTTTTTAACTTTGAAGTTGTAACGTATGGTAAGTTTAGAGTGTTCCATTGAAATAATTTTAAATGGGACTTTGAGAGAATTTCATCATAATCTAATCTTTCTTTTTGAGATTCTGAAGCATTGGCATAAAGTTTGTCAAGACCAAAAATTAACTGATTGAACTTCTCGAGAGGTACTAATTCCAACAAGATAAAGGAATGGTATTTTATCTTTTGTTTGTCTTTCAGGAAACAGTGTTCATTTTGTTGTCTAACAAAATCTTCATGTTTCTCCTCGTAAGAAGATTCTGATTCTTCCTTCATGTTAGATCAATCATATTAACTCTTATCTCGGCTGTCATAAGATTATGGAGAAGTGTGTTAAAGAGTTGTTCTAATGCTTTCTTTTTGTTCTCTTCTGCTTCTATTTTTTTGTCTACTGTGGAGAGAACTTTTCCTATTTTTTCCTGTTCTGAGATGGGTGGAAGTGGAATTTTGAGTTCTTTAATTTTAGTCCAAGATGTTCTAGGATGATTGACTCCAGTCATAGTCATTGTAGCAAAATTTAAGAATCGGTTAGTATGTATAATATTAGCTAAATAGTCATTTATTATCTCCTGAAAGTTTTTTAAAACGATAATGTCCGTAGAACAGATACCTTTAACATCAGCTATAACAGCTTTATCTAAATAAGGCCTTAATTTTCCATATAAAATATCTCCGGGGTAAAATATATTCTTAGTACTCCTAATGTCCTTTGAACTTCCCCAATTATTTAGTTTAACTTCTCCAGGTACTATGTGCTCCAAGCCTACGTATGGCATATTTTCCGCTTTTTCAGGTTCTATAGTTTCTTTTCGTGGTTCACAGACTTTCCCTAAATCTAGTATAATCCATTCTTCTGGCACCCTCCCGATCTCAGTCTCCTTCAATGGAACTTTCTCAGCCTCTTCAACTGATACAGGGCCGTAGGTGAATAGATGTTTCATCAGGGATTTTTTCAGCTCTTTTGCTGCTTTTATAACCCCTTCTGTCTTTTCTTTCGCTTCCTGTACGGTTTGAAGGACATGGGCGATTTTTTTCTGTTCGTAGAGTGGAGGTACAGGAATCTCTAAATTCTCAAGCACATGACGAGGTAATCGTTGTCTTCCTGTAGATCCCTCCATTCTTGAGGCCAAATTCGATCTTACATGAGAAACCTTCAAGTAATTATACAAATGCTCTACTATCGTGCTGTCATCTTTTGGGTGTAAAGCCCATACTTCCGTAGTAGCATATCCATAATCATCTGGAAGGTTATCCAGAATTGCTTGTTTCCCATTCTCAAAAGAGGGAGTTATTTTAGCTACAATAAGATCATGCTTAAAAATAAATGTTCCACTGGATATTTCCGAGAGTTTCTTCATCTGCCATCCTTTAATTTTATTGGTATCCTCCGAAATGTAATCCATTGGTATGAAAGGAATTTCTTGGTCTGGATTTATCTGAAGATCCCTCGGTTTTCTTGTAAATTTGTAAAAATTAACTACTTCTCCAACCTTCCACTCATCGGGAAATTTGTTTGACTTGTTCTCGTGGGAATCCATCTTTCCCATCATTTGACCACCTCTGATGGCGTACCCTCAATAATATGGCTTAAATCTACAGTTCTTGAGTACCTCCACCCGATTACTTTTATAAAATCGTGGATTCCTTCTTTCTTATTCTCATCTTGAAATATTATTTGTTCATTTGGTTCATCTATATCAAAAGCCAATTCATTGGGGATTTCTTGTTTCAATGTCCTGATTATGTCAAAAGTCACTTCATTCATGTGTTCTCGAACAATAGGGTTTATCAGCATTTTTTGGAATCTCCTATCCTCTTGAACTATAGAAACAATCTCTTCTCTTTGAGGATGATCTTCTATAAGCTCCAAGTTATCTAAGACATCCATAGATTGTCTCCTTTGTTGTTCTTGTATATCGAATATAGAATTAAAATTGGGTTTATTTAGAACTACACCCTCTGAAACATCATTATTAGTTTTAAAAACCAGGTCAGCATATTTATCTAATTCTACATTTCTTTCCTCTTTTATTTCATTAAAAGCAGAACCAGCCAGATACAATCTGTATATGCCTCTCTTATCCAAGACACTAGATTGGGTTATTTTTCTAACAAGGCCAATTATATTATTATCTCCAATTTTTGAATATATCATATACCCTTTAAGATTGCTTTTAACTTTTCTGAGGTCTACTTCATCTTGTGTGCCTAATGTAAATGCTCTGTTTTTGAGGTGTTCCCAGTTTTCAATTCCAGAGAGGTCTACATATTCATAGTCGCCTTCTTCTGTGGAAATGTCATATTCTTCAAATTTCCCCCCATTTACTTCACCTATATTTTCTAATAACCATTCTTTTAATTTTTGGGCAACAGTACTGCCTATATTTGCTCTATAAAATGTGTATCTTGTCTCTTTTTGTCCTTCATTAGTTTGAGATCTATATGTCTTAATAAAAACTAAATTTGGTGTTCCTATATCCTCAAACTGAAACGTAATTTCTGTTGTCATTTTAATCCCCCAACAAGATATATTTATCTAACCTTTTTACTGGAATAGATGCAGTCTCCCCTTTATTATAATTTTTCTTCGATAGAAGGTAATATTTTTGTTCATTCAATGAGACATTGTAAATATTATATCTAAAAAATATTTTTAATAAAGGGTTTACGCAAAACAAAGACGTATCCATGTATAAATAAGCAATTATTAAGAAAAGTATTGCGAACGAAACAATCTCTTTTATCCCTGACAAATCCACTAAAAATGGGATAACGTAAGTGACTATAAAACTCAAATAATCCGTGTTTTTCATCTCTTCTACAGTTATTTTCTCTGTACTTGGTGTTACATCCTCGATGGTCTTTAGTAGTGAAAAGGTTAAGAAAAAACTTGACAATACAAGAAAAATAACCACAATTATTAAATTCTGATTATTAGAAATATTATTTATTGCAAGAATGACAAACAAAGGTAAATATGCAAAATAAAACAGTACTATCTTTGAAAATTTATTCAACATTTTTTACCTAACCCGTGATTAGAAAAGTTATTTTTGACCACCTTTCTGACCACCTTTCTTACATTTCCAGTTCACAATCTCACTAATCTCTTACACCTTTTTCGCACCATTTGCCCCTTTAATACCCTTTTAATGCCCCTTAAACACACATGTCTTCATGAATTTAATCTAAGTTGACTATACAAAACCTTTTACCTCATCTGTCATAAATCAATTCCCAATTCAGTAAGAATCCCCTTTAACCTTTCATCAGCCTCTTTCCTCTCCTCTTCAGCCTGTTGCAACAAAACCGTAGCATCTTCCAGTGACATTACTTCTTCGACATCATTTGTGGAAACATACCTCGAAGGACTAAGGTTATAATCATTCTTGACCACTTCCTCTTTATTTACAACCTTGCTAACCCCTTCTTCTTCCTTCCAGTTGAGATAAACGTCAGAAATCTGCTCTATGCTTTCATCTGGCAGATAGTTCTTTGGCCTTCCCTTCTCGTAGAGTTTTGAGGCGTTAATCAACAATATCTGGTTCTCATTCTCTTTATCCTTATTGATAACCAGTATAATACCGGGAGCTGAAGTATTGTAGAACAGGTTCTCAGGCATTAAGATTATAGATTCTACCCAATCTTTATCCACAAATTCCTTTCTTATATCCCTCTCCCTGTTCTTACCCACATTACCGCTTCCTCTTGAAACGGCACCGGTATCCAGTACAACAGCCATCTTACCTCCATCATTGAGTGAGGCGAACATATGCTGTATCCATCCCCAGTCTGCACTATTTGAGGGTGGATACCCGAACTTAAACCTCTCATAGGGATCTTTCTCATAGGTCTCTGGAGGGAAATCTTGATTCCACATGGGATTGGCAGTGACAATGTCAAAACTTCGAAGAGAACTGTCAGAGTTTAGAAATGCGGGCCTGTTCATTGTATCTCCCAGAGCTATGCTGGTCTCCATGTCGTGTATGAATGCGTTCATCTTAGCCATAGCGAATGTAGAGTGCAAAATTTCTTGACCGTAGAATTTTAGAGGTTGAACAGAGTTATTTCCATCATATTTTTCCATAAATCTGAGATAACTCTTAATTAACAAACCTCCGGAACCACAGCAGGGATCATATATCTCCTTCCCGGGTTCTGGATCAAGTATATACGACATCAACACTGCAACTTCCCTGGGAGTGTAAAATTCTCCTGCACTCTGCCCTGAACCTTCAGCAAATTTCCTCAGAAGATACTCATATGCTCTACCTAAAATATCTGGCTCCACATCATTAATTCCCAGCCTATACCTGCCTAGCGTGTCCACAAGGGCCTTCAATTTATCATCGCTAATAATCCTCTGGCCAGCTGTAGTAGCGTTGAAGTCCACTATATCAACTACACCAGACAATGATGGATTTTCCCTTGCTATGGCTCTAACTGCATCAGTTAAATACTCTCCGACACCAGTAGTCTGTTTAGCGAGGTTGCCCCACCGAGCCTCTTCTGGAATGTAGAACCTAACCAGAGAATGATCTTCACCAACTAATTCTTCAACTTTTATCTCGCTATTCTTATATTTTTCAGAGAGTTTCGTGACTTCGTCATCAAAGACGTCAGATAACCTCTTCAGAAATATGAGGGGTAAAATGTAATCTTTGTACTTTGGAGCATCAATTTCTCCCCTAATCTTACATGCTGCTTCCCACAACCAGCTCTCTAAGGTCCCAATATCTAATTTTTTTATGTTATTCTTTGTTCCTTGAACCCAGTTCTCTAAATTGCTTGAATCCTGCTTCTTATTAGCCATAATTCCCCCTGTATCATCGGCTGCCTTAATTTTACAAATAAATGTTTCTAAATTAGTTTAGAGATTTTAAACCTACAGGAGTTTCTATGGTCTATAATACCTTCTGTGATAAGATAGGGATTACAATACGGAATCATTGATGCAACTTCCCATATTTTACCTTCTTCGATGTCACCCTGTCTTTTACTCCACGCATCAATTTTAAGATCCTGTATTTCTTGTGGTTTATTCTTTCCTCACTTAGCTAATATCATCAAATTCTACACAGATAAAAAGTATTTTTTATTAGCTGTAAAAAAGGACATTCTGAGACTGAAATAAGTATGGGTGGCTGTGTTTGTATCCAATCGTAGACTCCTTCCCGATTGTACCTGTGTTTTACAATATATGCCCAAGCATTATGGTAGTATTCGTTTTCATTGGTAATTATTCCGCTTCCGGTTTTTTTGTTGAGGAAAATTAAAGCTTCTCGAATTTTCATTGTTTGTTCTACGCTATTGTAGGTCTTGGTTCCATTGCCAACTTTTATGACTTGAGGTGTAGAGTGTAGTTCTTTACCTCCAAAAATTAATTCCGGTTCCACCCCGATGAAATTATACATTGTGGATTCGACAATCTCATAGCCCGAGTTAATATTTTGAGTATCTGGAATTCTAACTCCAACTGTCATATGGTTTTCTTTTTTGAAATCCAAAAGGGCGACATCATAACCTTCCTCTGCTAATAATCCTACAAGTAACATACTTGTATCTCCACAAGTTCCATTCATGTCTACAAATGTCTCAATTGGAAAACGTGGTTCTGCTTTTTTATTTGGGGATTCTATAGCAGAGGCTTTTTCGTGGTCATAAGGTATTGATTGAACAAAAGCAACTATCAGCTCCAAGTATTCATCATCTGTGAGATTGTATCTTTTTTTATAGCTTTTAAAGTTGTTTGTGAGCGATTTATAGAATTCTTTTTGATGTGGCTCGTTAATGTAACCCAAACGGGTTCTTGCAGTTATAAAATCTTGATTTACCTCATCATGGGCTCCTCCAATTGCAGTACACTTTCCAGTACCTTTCTTTGCACCTTCATATATAGATCTGTTAACACGTTCTGTAATAGTAAGCTTCCATTTTTTGAACTTAAAAGAGTGATTTACCTCTATTTCCCCGTAGCTTTGGTTAGGATATACGTGTGGAGGGGTGAAAGATACGTCAGGAACTTCCATCTTTTGGGGATAATACAAAAACTCCGAAGTATTGTAGTTCTCTGAAGAATAGGGTAATAAACTATTAATTGGTTGTAAATGGATTGACAAAAGAATAAATATTGCAATAATGGACGTAAATAATATCCTTTTTCTCCAATTCAAATTCAACCCATCCATCGGTTATTAATTGAGCTAAATATTAAAAAGGTTTAAGAGCTAAATAATTATATTTATTTTGCTACCCACTCATAATTTCCTTATCAACAATGTTTGATCAATGAATTTCAAATTACTTTTCTGGGAACCCTGGACCCAATACCTGGTGCGGACCACCAACAATCTAATTCTGACAACTGGTTTAAAGTTTTAGGTCCCCTTATTTGGCTCTCTAACCCCCAGGTAACGATCAAAATAGGGCCTCCTTTATGGCTCCTAGGGATAATCCTTCGATGTCATACCCTCTTTCCATGAGAGCTCAAATAATGGCCTGTGAGAGCTTACCCTTCTATAGCCATCATAACGCATGAAAAAAAGAAGGAGAACCCCTCATTGCAGTTGGTGTAGGGACTACTTCTTGGTGAGCTGGATCGACTTGGATCCGGTGAAGTTCATCTCCTGTTATTTATTTTTTTAGTGAATTTTATGCTTACTAAATAATATCACAGTTAACAGTCAGTTATAAAGAAGCATATAGAAATTAATATTGAAACATCGCTCTCTTTGGCATGTTATTCTAAGGTCATAATCTTATTCATCTGTATTATATGCGTACCAGATAGCACCTATTGCGATTATGGCTCCAAAGAAAGCTCCGGCATCTTTTATTAAAACCGTGATTGTGAATAGGAATGAACCAAAATATCCAATCCACCTATTTTCTTCAGGTGAATCTTCCGTTACCAAAAATATTCCTATAGCAATTAACAGACCAAAAAAGCATACTGGACATTTAATTAGGACTATAATAGAAAAAAATCCACCTATTAGATACCCAATATTTTTTTCAGAAATGTCTATTTCAGAAATTCCTAAGCCTGTGGTAAATGATCCTTTACCAAATTCTTAACTCTAATAAGAATTTCCTTGAAACCATGATGAAACAATGATAAAAGAATAGAAATCAGCAGTCAATAATAAAAAAAAGGTTCTCATTAACATCGTGTGGGTAATCGTAACTTACCTGCTACCAGGAAGATGATTGTTTCTCTGTATTCTTCCTTCTTGAATCCATAGGATCTTTTGAATGCAGTCTTGATTTTGCTGTTCAGTCCTTCGACCACTCCATTGTTGATACCAGATCTGATTGCTTCAACTATTCCTTTGAAGTGGTTGTACACGGTTTTTCCGAAGCTTGCAACATCTTCAATCTTGCTTTTGAGGGCCCAGTCACACCACTCCTTCAGGTATTCTTCATTGGTTGCTTCATCCCACAACCTCTGCAATGCCAGCTTGAACTGGTAGGCTTTGGCTGTCTTGATGTCCAGGTCTTTTATGGATACGAGCTTTTCCTTCTCTTTCTCCGTCAGGTTATCCGGGTTCTTCAGCCACATGAACCTGGTCTTCTCCAGCAGCTTGTTCTCCTTAGCCTCTTTCCTCCTCACCTTATCTATTACATCGTTCATCTGCTTGATGATATGGAACTTATCGTAGACTATCTCAGCGTTGAAATACTCCTCAGCTCCTCCAACGTATGCAGGATACATGTCCATAGATATACAATCAACCTGATCAGGAGTGCCATTGACTCTCTCCAGGTAGTTTCTTAGTCCCTTGAACACCTCTTTAGTCTTGTCTTTCTCCACATGAATCACTTTCGCCCTCTCAAGATCATAGAACATGGTTATATAGTTATGATTCTTCTTTACGGAGATCTCATCCACTCCTACTACCCTCAGGTTGCTGGCATCAACTTCCTTCCTCGCCCTATCAACGTAATGCTTGAGAATCCTCCACACAGAATCCTCATGCAAATCAACCAAATCTGCTACAGCCGACACAGGCATCTGCCTACACATGGTGACAACCAGACTCTCGAACATTAAAGTGAAGCCAGTGTTGCTCCTCGACCAGGGAACAACCACAGTCTTAACCCCATGTTGTGAGCACTCCTCAGCTCCATCTCAGGGTCAGATAGAGGTCTCTTCCTCCAATCATAGTAGCCGCTGCAACTCACATCCAAGCACTTGCAGGCATTATTGATGGGTAAATCCTGAAATCTGTCTATCAACCTATACATCACCTCCTGCCGCTTTTCTCCCTCTGCTTTTTCAATCTGGTCTCCAAGGTAGCTAACGCTTTTTTTTTAAAAATTCGTTCTCCGCATACAACTGACCAACAAGTCTCTCCAGCTCAGCAATCCTTGCATCCTGGTCACCTATGTTAGCATTTTTTTTAAGTGCGCTTTCGGGTTTCTCTCTGTATTCTTTCTTCCACCTGGAGAAAAGTACTGGATGAATATCATTTTCACGACAAATTTGAGCCTCACTCTTACCATTCTCATGCTCTCTTAGCAAGGATAACTTGAATTCCCGTGAAAATTTACGCCTAAGAGATAATGACATATTGGTAAAACCAAACACAATCAAAAAAAGCTTGATGGGGATTACTATCTACAATCCTTTTCCATCCTCTCTTCTATTGTGATCTTTTAAGCACTTATCACATACTCCTTTGACTTCAATCTGGAAGCTCGTAATTGTACCGGGGATCTTATCTTTAAGGAAATCCAGAGAGTTTACTTCAAAATGTATAACTTTACCAGTCTTTTCGCAGACAAAATGACAGTGGCTTTTATTCTCCTTTGAGTATACAAGCTTTCCACCGCAGGTATATGAGAATAATTGATTTGTATTCCTAAGCCTTTTCAAATACCTATATATCGTTGCAAGGCTAATTTTTTTCTCCTTGTCTTTCAACCTTTCGTAGAGATCTTCTGCTGTGAAAAAAGACTCAATCTCCTCAATCTCCTGCCTAATAACCTTCTTCTGGTCTGTTTCTCTTTTTTTCATGCTTATTGAGAATGAGAGTCAGTAACACTTAAATAGATTTTGGTCATTCTCATTCCTAAATCGGGGTGATTGTAATTAAGTTTGAAATGTTCGTTATTGGAGCTCTCGTATTGGCTGTATTTTTGGCTGGTTGTCAACAGGATTCACAGCTAAAAGATGAAGAACTGGATGTTATTGTCAGTATTCTTCCTCAGAAGGCTTTTGTTAAGGCAGTTGGAGGGGATTTAGTAAATGTAAAAGTGCTTATCCCACCTGGTGGAAGCCCTGCAACATATGAACCAAAGCCAAGTGATCTGGCAGCAGTTGAGAAGGCAGGTATCTACTTTAGAATCGGTCATATACCATTTGAGAAATCTCATATTGATAAAATTACAAGCCTGAATCCTGATATGGAGATCGTTGATACGTCTGCTAATGTGCAATTAAGGTATTTCGGAGAACATGAAGGGATTGATCCACATATATGGCTTTCTCCAATGAAGGTTAAAAAGCAAGTCGATGTGATTGCAGAGACACTTTCTCAAAAAGACCCAGAGAACGCAGGTGTGTATCAGAAAAATGCTGAAAATTTTAAAAAGCAGTTGGATGATCTGCATTCAGAAATTGAATCAGAGTTCAAGGAAATTAAAACAAACAAGTTCATGGTCTTTCATCCTGCATGGGGATACTTCGCTGACGAATACGGGCTTGAGCAAATTGCAATAGAGCAGTCTGGAAAGGAGCCAACAACAGGACAACTGCAACATCTAATTGATGAAGCAAAAGAGGAGAACATCAAAGTAATATTTATCCAGCCGCAATTCAATAAAGAGATTGCTGAATCAATTACAGAAGAAATCGATGCGGTTGTAGTTACTATTAATCCGCTTTCAGAAGATTATATCAATAATCTCAGAAATGTGGCCACAACCATTGCAGAAGCTAATAAATAACTTGATATTTATTGCTATGAAAAAGATCACTGAATATGGGAAAAAGAAGTATATGGGATTATATACTAAATCAAAACCATTCAAGAACCCTGCAAACTCATTAGGTATTGGGATTGGTTTGTCATCCTTTTATGGGTTAACTGGTGGCACTTGCCTCTGTTGGGGTAAAGGTACAAGGCATGTAAAGTTGGATAGCTTTATACGGTATTTAACTTTTTTTAACTTTAAATGACTTGTATGAAAAATAGGGGGAGATTCGGATGGAGAGGAAAGAAATCATAAGATTAGAGAACGTATCGTTTAGATATGGAAAAAATGAATTTCTGAAAAACATAGATCTTCCAATCTATGAAGATGATTTTCTGGGGATTATTGGTCCAAATGGCGGAGGGAAAACAACACTGCTGAAGCTGATTATAGGTTTGTTAGAGCCAACGAAAGGAGAAGTTACTGTTTTTGGAAAAACTCCCAAGAATGCTCGCCATGAAATTGGGTACCTTTCTCAATTTAAGAACATAGATTTTGATTTTCCCATAACTGCATATGAGATAGCATTATTGGGAAGGGTTGGGAACAATCTAATCAAACGGTACTCAAAGGCTGATAAAAAAGCTGCACAGGACGCTTTAAAAAAATTTGGTATTTGGGACCTTAAAGATAAAAAACTGAATGAGTTGTCAGGGGGAGAAAAGCAAAGAGTATTTGTTGCCAGAGCCTTAGTAAATGATCCCAGGATACTGCTTTTGGATGAGCCTATGTCAAATCTGGATTTCCAGATACAGGAAGAGTTTTACAGAATCTTGAAGGAGCTAAACAAGAAGATAGCGATTGTCATTGTTGACCACGATCTTGAAATGGTGTCTAAATATGCAAAAGAGGTTGTTTGTGTAAATAAATGCAATACTCATGCGATAAGGTATCATGATGCTGATTCATTGAAGATGAAGAAGATGTGCCATGTTTGAAGCATTAAGTTATCAGTTCTTTCAAAATGCTCTGATTATTGCAGGGCTGGCTTCAGTATCGGCAGGAGTTATCGGCACTTATATAGTCATAAATAGAATGTCCCTTATATCGGGAAGCATTGCTCATACTGCATTTGGAGGGCTTGGAATAAGCTATTTCCTGAACTATAACCCATTGATTGGAGGGGTTATTTTCAGCCTTATCTCAGCGATAAGCATTGCCACCTTAAGGAAAAAAGCTGGAAACAGACTGGACACATTGCTCAGTTTTCTATGGGCAACTGGTATGTCAGTGGGACTTGTTTTTATTTTCCTCACTCCAGGATATGCTACTGACCTTTTTACTTATCTTTTTGGAAACATATTGCTGGTATCCAGATTCGATTTAATACTAATACTAGTTCTGGACATACTTGTATTAGGTACTGTTTTTATTATGTATAATTCATTTCTTGCTGTCTCTTTTGATGAAGAATACTCTGAAACCAGAAACCTACCTGTAATGCTCGTCAATATGATTCTTTTTTGTCTAATGGCGTTAACAATTATTTCAACTATAAAAGTAGTTGGCATCGTTCTAATGATTGCCATACTGACAATACCTCCTGCAACTGCATCATTATTTTGCAAGACAGTCAAAAAAATAATGATTACATCATCAGCAATCATTCTCGTTTCCACTATCTCCGGATTGTTTATATCTTATTACGTAGACTTTGCCACAGGTCCAATAATTGTTTTAATCATTTCTTTCATTTATCTAACATCCATTTCTCTCTCTAATTATTTAGAACATATATAGTATTACCATTCTCAAATTATTAACACTAATAATTAAAATTATATGCTTACTAAATAATATCACAGTTGACAGTCGGTTACAAAGAAATATCAGGTAGTTGACTTTCAATATTTTGGATAAGTATAAATATGACATTAACTGAATTAGGGGTATGAGGATTCAGGATTTTTTGGGTTTATATTCGAATGAAAATTCCAAGGGAGTTTTTAGAGCAGGGTTATACAATTTCTTGGATTGTATGTATGGTCCGGTGAGGAAAGGTAGTAGAGCAACGAAGGATGAGAAGGAAGAGTATGAGAGGTTGGCTGATAAGTATTTTGAGGAGGATAGAGACTATTTTAATGATCTATTGGATTTTGTAGGTTATATGAATAAATATCCTCCCACGGGTGCGAAGACTAAGATTAATGGAGTTAAAGAGTTTCTGATTCATAATGATGTTGAGTTCTCTCATAAGCAATTAAAGCGGCTCAGGGGTAAGATGCCGAAGGGTAAGACCGCCAGAACCGCTGAAAAAGATTTAGATCATGACATGCTCAAGAAGATATTAAATCATACTGATTTAAAGCTAAGATCTGTAATACTTACGTTGGCCAGCTCTGGAATGAGGATTGGGGAGTTATTGCAGATAGAGTTACCAGATGTGGATTTAGAGAAGTCTCCTGCTCAAATAGTGGTTAGGGGAGAAAATACTAAATCAGGGGATACCAGAACAGTCTTCGTCTCAAAAGAGGCACAGGAGACGTTAAAGGAATGGTTAAAGCATAGGGACAGTTATTTGGGTTCAGCTATGAATAGACATAATGGTTTGAAGGAGTCGGTGGGAGCTAAAGACAAGAAATTAGATGATAACCGATTATTCCCCTTTAGTGAGAGAAATATAAGATATATGTGGGAGATAGCATTAAAGAAAGCAGGATACTTCAACAAAGATAAAACCACAAATAGAACAGACGTAAGAATACATGCATTAAGAAAGTTCTTTCGTTCACAGTTAGCTTTAAGCTGTCCATTAGATATTGTGGAAGCTTTAATGGGTCATGAAGGCTACCTAACAGATGCTTACCGCAGATATTCGTTAAAGCAGATGGGAGAATACTATCAGAAGGCAGAGCACTTAGTTACCATCAGTATGCCCAAAGAAATCCAGGAAATGGAGAACGAATTTAAGGGAGAGATTGATAAACACCGTAAAATCATGGAGGATCTGTTTTTAGAGAATAAGGAGTTTAAACAGACAGCTGAAGAACTTAGACAAAAAAATGTAGAGCTTGAAAAACAGCTTAACAGAGTAGATAAGCAATTGCAGGATTTATTCTCAGTTATACCGCCAGAAGAGGTAAAAGAGAGGATAAAAAAATTTAATCTTCCTCCTTCTTCAAACTACGAGTAAGGGTAAAACCACCCTCAAAAGCTTGGGTCATTGTGTTAATCAAGGGTAGTGACCTTAATTTCTCAAATATAGAGTTAGGAAATAAATTGAGCAAATCATATGCCTTGAATAAAGCCTCTTCTTCTGTAATATATTGTAAGGACAAAAAGGGAGAGATTTTTTCAAGAAAATCTCTTTCTTCAGGTGTTTTGAGGTCTGGGCTTTTCTCAATTTGGTTATAAAGCATTTTAAGAATTATGGATATGGTAAAGAGATCAAGAGGGTGCTTATCTAAACTAGGATTCTTTACTTTACTGTAAGCATCTCTTAGGTGGGAATCAAAGAAATCTTCAAGTATTTTTGTTTCTTCTTGGGTGAACAAACTATTCTCGGTTTCTTTCACTATGTATTCTACTATGGGACCAGCCTTACCTCTTATCTTATTACCCTCAACACGCTCAAATACCTCAGGGTATTTGTCAGCATCCCTATATGGAATATTCTCTCGCATTCTTATATCCTCTTCACTTGATATTTCTTTTGCAATTTGATACCCAGTTTTAGGCTCAGCAAAGCAACGGACAAATATTTTCCCAGGGTTTCCCTCCATGAATGGATAATGTAATTTCTTCGGCATATTAACTCCAACGACGTTTTATGTTAATAACATATGACTTTCTTTAAGTTATTAACATTACCTGTGAGTTATGAACACAGTGGTTTATATACATATTGGTTAATTCTTACTTTATGATAGGGGATGTCCGGAAGGTCTGGAAAGTGAAACGTGGATCTAAATTAGTTACTATCCCCCCAGAATTACCACTTGAGGAGGGAGATAATGTTTATTGGGAGATAAGGGATGGAATGATTATTTTGAGGAGGGTGGAGCTACTATGATTAAGGGGGAAGGCCTGGGGATTTTAGAAGAAATTGCTGAATTGATAGAGAAGCTAAAAAGAGAAGACAGACGGGAACAGGATAAAGATGATTGAAAATCAATAAAATAGGCTGATAGGAGCTGCTAGCGATGAGTGACGATAAACAATCACAAGCTGATATAATAGTCGACTTAGTAAGGAACAAGTGCTTGCTTTTCACTAACCAATATGATGAGGGTTTCGCAGCTTATGACCTGGGCAGTTCTTACGAAGTAATACCAATCAAATCAAAGAAGTTTAAGAAGTGGGTTTCATGGCAATTCTTCCTAAAAGCTGCTAAATCACCCTCAAGCGAGACTCTCAATTCTGCACTAAACACAATTGAGGGAATAGCAATTTACGAGGATGAGAACTACAATTTATCTGTTAGGGTTGCAGGCAATGGGAATGAAATCTTTTACGATTTAGGTGATGATTGCTGGCAAATAATAAGATTAACTTCTGAGGGGTGGGAAGTTAAACCACATGATAAGATTCTCTTTGAAAGACATTCAAATGTAACCAAACAGAGTTATAATCCAGCGAATGAAGGCAACATTGACCTGATCTGGAGATATTGTTCGATTAAAGAAGAGGATAAACTATTGTTTTTAACTGCTGTCATTAGTTCGTTAATTCCGGATATTCCTCACCCAATTGTTTTTATCTACGGGAGGGAGGGGAGGATTAAATCATCAACTTGTAAGGTAGTAAGAAAGCTGATTGATCCTCTAAGCGTGGATTTTCAGAGATTCCCTAAGGGTGAGAGAGATGCGGCAATAATATTTGCTTCCAGGTGGATTGTAGCCTTAGATAATGTCTCAAAAATACCTGAATGGTTAAGTGATTTCCTTTGTAGGGCAGTAACTGGGGAGGGATATGAAACAAGGGAGCTTTACACCGACAAGGACACAGTACCTTTTAGTTATCGCAGAGTTATATTTATGAACGGAATAGCGATTCCAGAGCTTAAGCCGGACGCTATTGACAGATGCTTATTTTTCGAGGGAAAATCAATCTCTGAAGAGGGGAGGGAAGAGGAGAGCCATTTATGGGCCAAATTTGAGAGTGACGCTCCTAAGATTTTTAGAGCGATGTTAGATTCTATACCGGAGGCATTGAAGCACTTGCCAGATGTTAGGAGGGAGTTAACTAGAAAGCCTAGAATGGCTGATTTTTGTGTGTGGGGGGAGGCAATAGCCAGAGCATTAGGTTATGATCCTTTTGAGTTTTATAATGCTTACATGAGCAGGATACAGGATCAGAAAATTGAGTCTGTGGAGAAAACAGTTTTAGGAGAACTTCTCCTTAAGTTTATGAAATATGAAGAGGTTTGGGAAGGTCAACCTTCAGATCTATTTGTTGAATTAAGAGGAATAGCCAAAGACTTAGATCTAGCTAATGATTATCCAAGAACACCGGAGAGTTTTGGTAAAAAGCTGTCAACAATTGAAGAATCATTAAATAGAGTTGGCTTAATCGTTGAGAGGTGGAGAGACACCAGCAGATCAAGAACAAAATATATTAAATTATATTGGAATGATGACGACTCACCCCAATTACACAGAAAACAACCATCCGAACCATCCGAACCATCCGAAAACTCGGACAGGTCGGACAGGTCGGACAGCAAAAATAACAATTTATACGGAAGAGATAGCAATAATGAAAACAATTATGTAACCATTAAATTGATTAAAGTGCCACCGAAACAAGCTAGATACTTCAAGGGAGCTGATGATAAAGATTATAGGCTAGAGGAAATAGGACAAGTTATAACACTTCCAAAAATCAACGCTGAGATATTATTAAAAAATAAAATTGCTGTCTCGATCAATAACAATCAAGATAACGCTCAGTGATGCTAAACTAAATTATGAGATCAAGAATAGACAAACACGATTAATTCCAATGACAACAACACACTATTTAATTTATTAAATTATAAAAACTTTCAGAGATATAATGAGCTAGACAGATCAGCGAAGATCATTTTGTTGTTACGCACCTAATCTAATTTAAAATATATTTGACGACGACAGTGATAAACACTTACCTAATATTTACTACTACTACAATAATAAATTAAATTAAATGAGAACAGAAATCTTAGAATAAATCTAAAAGGTAACCAAAGATCTAAGGATCTCAAAAATCGCTCAGATTCCTTCATTTCCAAATCGGAGCTATGAGTTTGGAGATACAAATCTTTTCTGTTGGACTTTATTTAAAGTAGCCTACCTAAGGTACCTAATAAACTAAAATTTTGGCTCACAGAATATTATAAGAACTCAAATAAAAATTAATGTATACGAAAATGACAACTTTAATATATTTTTAGTTGATATATGCTTTGATGGAAGGCCTTATTATACTTGTCTTAATCTTTTTATACATTATATTTATTATAATAATTGGTATAATATATGAAAGAAATAAAACTCAATCTAAAGTTGATAACTCGTCTGATTTTGGTGATTTGCATACGAAAAGAGAGGAAACTCAATCATTCAAGCTTTTACCTGAAATTTCGGAAGAGAGTATTGAGGTAGGGCTTAGTGACCTTAAGTTCTCAAAAGAAACGCTTAGAGAGGGAGAAGACGTAAAAGTTTATGCAACTATCATCAATAAAAAAGACAGATTAAGAAATAAAGCCGTTGTTTTTTATTATGTCCCAAATGCCGTTGATGATGAGGAAGACCTTAGTCAGTATGCTCAGGAGAAATTTGAGATATATAGAGAATTTATAGATAATTTAGGAAGAGGAGAAACAAAAGAAATAGTCTTTGACTGGGCAGTAAAAAAAGATGCTAAAACAATATTTGTCCAAGCTGAGAGCTTAACAGAAGAACAACAGAAAATAGCTCAAGATTTAATGGAATCACAGGAGTTAGAACAGTTCGCTCAACACTTAGAGAAGAAAGGATTGAAGTTTATGAAATGGGGAACAATATTATGGATTGTAGGATTAATAATTGTCATTATAAGTCTAATCTTTATACTAAGCCTATTCTTATTCCCTTAACGTTCTTACCAAAGACTGAGTGGTCTAAGAGTCACTTATTCAGCTCACTAATACAACAGGGCTTTGCACATAAATTACCTTCTGCACAAAAATTTGGGTATTTGCACAAAAAATCGGTTAAAATTAGCATTTAATGTGCAAAGCCGCAGAAATGGCAAGTTATTAATACGCCCCTGAATATAACCCATCATAGAGCAATTATAGGGGGTAAGGAAATGTTAAAAAAAGAATTGAAATCTATAGTTCCATCGAGATACAATAAGTTTGATAAGCTGGAATCTGAAGACCCATATTATTTTGACTCTTGGGGTATAGATAAATATGGGAACGAGTGCTTATACTATTGGTTCTACTCAAGAAACAAATCAAAGAAAAATCAAAAGAGAGTCGTAGTTTCTGAAGTTGATAACCTATTGCGGAATAGTATTAATAAAACAATTATAACAAAATCTGATTTTGAGAAATATTGTCCAACTACACTTTCTGCAGGTCCCTGTGGGTATGCTGTGATTGTTAGATTATTAGAATACTTGGGGATTGCCCAATATAAGGGGAGAAGTGGTGTTCAATTGATTGATCATAATATAATTCGTAGATTAATATAATTTAATAAAAAATTATATTTGGGAATAAACTATGTTCTAATTTAAGTCTTGGCACTTCCGATATACTACAATAAGAATAGCGGTAAATGTAAATAGTAACTTTCATATATTTTTAGTTGATATATGTTTTGTGGGGTAATTTAATATGTTTGCTTACATTTATTCATTTACTTTAGCTTTAATTGGTTTAATTCTTCTTCTAATAATTTATATGAGGCAAGAATCTAATGAAGATTTGAAAGGAAAGAATACTCAATCTAAAGTTGATAACTCGTCTGATTTTGGTGATTTGCATACGAAAAGAGAGGAAACTCAATCATTCAAGCTTTTACCTGAAATTTCGGAAGAGAGTATTGAGGTAGGGCTTAGTGACCTTAAGTTCTCAAAAGAAACGCTTAGAGAGGGAGAAGACGTAAAAGTTTATGCAACTATCATCAATAAAAAAGACAGATTAAGAAATAAAGCCGTTGTTTTTTATTATGTCCCAAATGCCGTTGATGATGAGGAAGACCTTAGTCAGTATGCTCAGGAGAAATTTGAGATATATAGAGAATTTATAGATAATTTAGGAAGAGGAGAAACAAAAGAAATAGTCTTTGACTGGGCAGTAAAAAAAGATGCTAAAACAATATTTGTCCAAGCTGAAAAACCGTATGTTAAAAAACAATATGAACCTGTAAAAAAAGAAGAACCTCCTGAGTCGACAAAATGGCTTTTAATTTCATTCTTTACTTTTTTTCTCTCTTTAATTTGTTGGCTCTCTGGTATTTTAGTTCCAGTAGCAATAATACTATTTATAGCTTTTATATACGCACAAATTAGATTCTGGTATTCTACAAAAACCCAATAGACATTTTAGACTTACACCTGCAAATTTTTCATCCTTTTAGACTGTCTGGCATTATTATGTGATAGCATAAAATTTTGAGGTCGTGAAAAAAGTTTTATTATACTGGCCTCATTTGTCGTTCTCAAAGATTATCTTCATTCAAGGTAGAATTTAATGTTGTATCTCGTTTATAGAGAAACCGAACAATAATCCAATGCTTTTACACCCGCTTTAATAAGATTACAATATTGTTTGCAATCCATTCTGCAATATCTACATTTAAAATAAACTTTATTTTCCATCTGAGAAGGATCATAGTTGAATCTAATCTTAACCATACTTACTAACTGCTGTTTTTTTACTTAAAGTTTTTATCCATTATCTATGAGACAAACAGAAAAAGGGTTGTAAGACTTTAGCCCCCATCAATCATACCAAATTACTACTTTTAACTGAGGATTTCCTGAAATCGCAATTATTGAAGAGAGGTTCACTTCTTGGTGAGCTGAATACTCTTTGGGCCAGTAACCCCTAACTCTAATTGATCCCCCAGATCCCAGGATAAACTTTCAGCAATTGACTTAGGTATGGTTATTACCAGGGAATCACCAACCTTCCTGACCTTAACCAATTTAGCCATATATATTAATGTATATGATAAGATATATAAGAATAATTGTTTAAAAGTTTAACTACTTACAATCATGTATTTTCTTATCTTAAGTTAGGTAGTTGACTACCTGATAAAAAGAAATAAGTAGATTACTTTAATGGCTTATTCGGTAGTTTTTTATATTATCAGTACATCGCAAAGTAATAATATTAGCAGGGCTTTAGAATATTTATGGCCAATAAAAAATCCAAAGCCCTGCGTAACAATTTTAGGGATTCGGACCTATTAAACCTTACGGTAGGATTAATTGATAACCATTTGGATCTGAGTTCGAATCCTAACACGGTACATAGTGACAGGTCGATCATCTGTCACCTGTTAAATGCTTCTACAACTCAATCTACTGTAAACCTGGTGAGCCAAAGCAGGAATGGACCTGTCGAAGGCACAGTGAGGTACAGGCTGAGGGATCTTGAGCCGGAGTATGTTCAGGGTGAGTTCAACCAAATGCTGAAAGAAAAAACTGTTAACACCCTGCCCAAGACTCTGAAATTAGCTATCGATTATGTTCTCATACCATTTTACGGGGAAGAACTGAATGAAGGAGATACAGTAAGAACCAGGGCTAAGCAGGGAACCACCAGGTTCTTTGCTTACGCATCCATCTACGTCATAAAGAAGAACAAGCGCTATACCCTGGCATTAAAGTACTGCCGTAAAGGGGAGAAGCTGACAGAAGTAATAGACTTCCTGGTTAAAGAGGTGGAGTATGCTGGCTTCCAGGTTGAAACCCTCTATCTTGACAGGGGGTTCTTCAGTGTAGAGGTCATAAACCATCTCCAGAGAAGAGAAATACCCTTTATCATGCCATGCGTTCTCAGAGGAAAGAGTGGAGGGATAAGAGACCTCTTCGTAGGAAGAAAGAGCTACCTCACTCAATACACCATGCGCAACATCAATACGAAGGAAAAAGCTACCTTTCAGGTGAATGTGGTGGTAAAATACTCCCAGGGAAAGTACGGCCGTCACGGCATAGAATACTTTGCTTACGCTGTTTATGGTATAGATATTCCAGTTAAAAGAACATTCGAAGAGTACAGGAAGCGTTTCGGGATAGAGTGCAGCCACAGATCGATGAACACTGCTAGAGCAAGAACCACATCCAAAAACCCTGTACTAAGGCTGCTGTACGTTGGTATTGGATTCCTGCTGATGAACCTGTGGGTCTACCTGCAGTGGTGGCTGGGCCTTAAAAGAGGTGGGAGGAAGAAAGTTAGCTGGGCATTCAAGCTCATGCTAAGACAGATCACAAGAAGAATAGAGGACGAACTAGGCTTCCATGAATGGATCCCAGTTCCTGAGTGATCCTCTATCGTCAACTTTCCTATTTTGGAGTGAATAGGGATAGGAGAAAAGCTTCTTGAGCAAATCTTGAATGCTCACCCTGCAAGCTCTACAAGAACTTTTAGAGAGAACGTACGCTTATACCTGGTTTTTGGTACTGAAAGAACTTTTCTAAGCTAAAATTATAATAATACTTTACGAACTACTGATTATAGTTAAATTATTATTTTTGTGGGGGAGGAGTTTTTTGAGAAGTTTTATAATTTTACCAATCGACCCCCAACCTTTCTTCTCCCCCTTTTAATAAACTGTAATACATTCTATCTCCACAATTATACTGCCTAATCATTGAATGGTAGTTTCAAAGCCTTTAACCCCTTTTCTATTAAATTGATGGGTTTATGGTTATCAATTTTATTTCACTTAATTTCTATATATAAAAGAGGAAAATAATATATATTGGTTTAATAAATTATTGTTATGGCTGCGGAATTAACCCAAAAAGATGAGAAGATCGCTGAGTTGCTCGCTGGAGCAGGATTAAAACGGAATATAGCTAAAGTATTAGTTTTTCTTCATAAAGCTGGTGAGGCGGAATCGATGCATATCGAGAGAGCCGTTAACTTGAGGCAACCCGAAGTCAGTATGGCTATGAAGGAACTCAAGTATTGGGGCTGGGTCAATGAGAGAGAAGTGAAGAGGAAAGGTAAAGGCAGACCAGTCAAGAGCTATAAACTGGCTAAAGACCTTAGGGATATTGTGCGTGGTATTGTTACCATGAAAAAGGAAGAACTAAAAGAGACTGAAAAAGAGCTCTCTGAACTGAAGAATATTATAGGTTGATAGGTTTTAAACAGGAAGAGATTACTGCAAGCCAAATCAAAATTAATAACGAATGTTGACGTCAGGTTCTTATTAGAGCACTAATGTTCCATAAAGTAATTTGTAAATTATAGATACTGTCTAATAATTATTTAATCTAACCAAAGGAATAATATATGTCCAAGATGAAAGTAGTAACAGGGGAGATCTCGAAGGGTTGGCAGGCACAAAATTATACCGAGACCTCCCCAATCTCTTAATAGTTATCTGCTTGGCTTAAAAACCTTTTGGTTTTGTTTGCTTGCTTTCATTAGTTCTCAAGAACAGTTCCCTATATTAACTATTAAAGAATGGGGGAGAAACAAGGTTGGGGTCGATTGGTTAAATTTGTTTGGAATAATGGGGGGGATACGGCTTACCTTTATGACCAGGGCGAGTTAGTGGATGAGGAGAGCTGGTAATGAGTTAGTGCTAACTATTGGGGAGCTTTAAACCACTTGCATTGTTCAAGAGTTGATTACTTCAATTACTTTTTTGAGGGCAGGCAATAGCTCTCTGCCTTTTTCACTTAGGCTGTATATGTTATCATCTCTCTGGATGATTCCGTGTTCAGAGAGTAATTTAAGGTGCCTGTCTACTACCCCTGGGTTTAATCTGGTGTTAAACATTAGCTCTGAAAACTTTTGCGGGGTCTCATCTAAAGATTTGAGTATGGGGAATAAACCACTTTTAGATATAACTTTCAATGCTTCCTCATCGTTAGATTCTTCAACCATAATTACACTAACATAATTCCCTTACTTAAGTATTGTTCTTTAATTATCATATAGTAGTTAGTAAATTGATTTGCCATATATTAGTTATTTTATCGCAACTAAAGAAATATATATTGTCATGAGAATTAGTAACAGGGAGGTAACTCGGAGGGTTGGCAGGCATAAATTATTACCGAGACCTCCCTAATCCCTTAATGGTTATTTACTTGGCTTAAAAGCCTTTTGGTTTTTATTTACTTGCTTTAACAGTTCTCAAGAACAGCTTACCATGGTTTATTAAGATGGGGGGAGGTACAAGGTTGAGGGTATTGGATTGGTAATAAGTATTAAAAATTCCTCCCCCACGAAAATAATAACCAATTTATAATATAAAAAAATTATCGAAATATAGAACCGCAAATGGAAAAATTGAAGTATGAATACCTGAAGCTAGAAGGGGGGAAGATGGTTAAAATTCTCATTGTAGACGATAACGAGTATGTTAGGTTGCTTTTGAGGGTAATGCTGGAGAAAGAGAACTACCAGGTAGTTGGGGAAGCCAGAAACAAGGAGGAAGCTGTTGAGCAGTATAAGAAATTGAGTCCAGATATAATTTTGATGGACCTGAGGATGCCTGAAGAGGGAGAATATACTCAATCTGCTACCGGTGGAATTCACGCTATTGAGGAAATCAGGAAGATAAGCACTGAAGTTAAAATAATTGCCCTTACAGCTGTATCGCAAGAAAGGTATAGAGAGAAAGTTATTGCTGCTGGAGCTGACGGTTACATTACAAAACCGTATAAAGAGGAAGAAATAATTAATGCCGTAAAAGATTTTACCAGTTAAGTTCTGGTTAACTTATAGGTCTTGTTTTCATCCATCCTCATCTCATCAAGTCCTTCTTTGATCGATTTAGCCTGCTTGTCAATTATTTTCAGCACTTCTTTCTCTCCAACCTCGTTCACAATTTCAAGGGAGTTCATTATTACTGCTAGTGGATTCCTTAGCCTGTCTGCTGCTTTATCGAATTGTGTGAGGTTGTGGGTTAATTGCTGGATAGCCTCTTTCCTATCGTTCTCAATCCTTTGTTTTTCTAAAGCAGAACCCACATCGTCCGCCAAACCTTCAAGCAACCTCAACTCCTCATTATCGAAGTGGTTGGAGTTAGCAACTACCAGCAACATTACTGCTGTAGAGGTCTCAAAGGGTATAACTGCTTGAGAGCTTACTTTATTGTTAAAGACTACAGCCCCCTTTCTTTGGATACTTTGTCTCAATATTTCTTTCTCTAAATCAAGCCCCAATCCGCTCTCCGCAACCGTCTCTATACCTTCACCTTCATCATAACCTATTATGGCTACGTGAAAGTAATCCTTCACGTCTCTAAGGGCGCTACAAGCGTTGGCCAGTATTCTTTCTGCAGATTCCCGGTATATATTCTTGTTGGCTTCTCTTATCGCCGTTAATAAACTATTAAGTCTCTTTAACCTTCTCCTGGACTCAATAAAACCAGGCAGAAGTATGATTAAGGGGGAGACGACCAAGAGGATAACACCAAAGCTATGAAGCGAATACAAGAAATACGTGGAAAAAGTGTCAGTAGCATGAACGTTCATTACCGCAATAATTAAGAACTGAGCAATGTAAATCAAAAGTTCAGCCATTGGTCATCGGTTAAGTTCTCCATTCATCCATTAGTCGTTTTCGGTTGACGTGGGGATCCAGGGCCTGGCTTAGGTAGACGTTCGTAACTGTTTCGAAGGTTCGTTCGATCCCGTAGTATGCGAGAATCAGGGTGAGCTGGATATCTGCGTTCTCTGCGAATATCTTGCTCCATCTGAGTTGAGTATATCTTACTATCTCTTTTGTGCTTATTTCTCTGATGAGGTTGTAGATTCTTCTGCTGATGATGAGGGTTAGTATGGCTGTCCATATGAAGGCTTCGATGATCTGGGGGTTTGTGGTGTCCACCACGTCCAGGGCATACCTGCTTTTGAGTTCCTTGAAGATGAGCTCCACATTCCATCTGGCGCTGTAGAGCGCAGCGACATCCTCCGCAGATAACACTTCGGGAGGAATGTTGGTGAGGTAGGCGTGATACTTCTTCTCCTCCTCATTATACACTGCCACCAGCCTGAAGGTGGCTGCATCACTCCTTTGCTTCCCCCTGTACTTCCTGCGGCGGAAAGTCACTTCCACGTTCACGTCCAGGATTTGGCGTTTGAGTTTGGGTAGGACATCACTCCAGTATTCGCCTACCACCTCCACCTTATTCCCTCTCAGTTTCAGGTTCTCTGAAGTGATTAGGGGATCAGCATTACCCTTCAGGCGGGTGACGAAGTTACCTCCGTTCTCTGTGATGCGGGTGAATAGGTGGTATTTGAAGAATCCCATGTCGATGAGGAGTATGCGGTCCTTCACCCACGGC